>DASSFK010000155.1:0-5225 GCA_035694565.1 Sphingomicrobium sp. | reverse complement strand
GGGCCTTCGCCTCAGCGAAGCCAAGCCCTCCGACTCATCAAAGCCCGCCTGAGACTGGGTCTCTGACGCCGACGGCTGAACCAGGCAGGCGCCTGGCTCAACCTCCAGCCAAGCCAGATCACGCGGCGGCTTTGCCGTTCAAGATAGCGCCAAGACCGCCTTCGGATTCGATGCGCTCGGCGAGCGAGCCGCGCGGCAGGTCCTGCTTCAATGCCCAGGCGAGAACGGTTTCCAGCTGGGAGATGGTTGAGTCATCGCAGAGGCCGTCGAATGCCAGCTTCACGACCGGCTTCATCGGCGAGCGCAGCTGGATCTTGAGGCCCTGTTCCTCGACCAGCTTCAGATATTCCTCCGCATTCTCTTCGGCATCGAGGGCGAAGTCGTAAGCTGCACTCAAGCCTTCGTAGAGCGCGGCATTTGCACGTAACTTCGCCATCCGGGCCTCATCGGCCTTCGAACGGACATCAGCCAATTTGCTCTGCATGGATCCCTCCGGTGCGGATTTGGATTCTTTGATCGGACGATCTTCGACGACCGCAGTTTCGGGCTCGTGGTCCTCGACCTGGTCGGATTCGGGTTCGTGATCTTCGGTGGCAGTCTCTTCGGGCTCTGGAGCGACTTGCTGCTCGAGCTCCTGCTCGACCTCTTGCTCGACCTCCTGCTCGACCTCCTGCTCGACCTCCTGCTTATCGAAGACTTCGGCTTCGTGCTCCTCGTCGTCGACGCTCGCGGTCGGCATCTTCGAATCCATCTGGACCACGTTGCCGTAGAAATTGCCGACGCCGGCGAGCGCGTCGAAAAATTTGGAGAAGCCGGGTCGCTTCTCGGTCGAAGCTTCGGATTCGGGCTCGTCGTGCGCTTCGAGTGCCGGCTCATCAAGTTCGGCGACAGGCTCTCCAGCCGCTTCGGCCACCGCCTCCTGCTCGTCCTCGACGCTCTCCGCCTCAATCTCGGCTGTCTCTTCCTCGGATGCCTCAGGCTCAGCTTCCGCGACCTCTTCCTCAAGAGGCGGCTCGGCCTCAGTCACGTCCTCAGCCACCGTCTCGGGCTCGATCTCAGCAGCCTCTTCTGGCGCTTCGACTGCGGCCACGTCTTCGACTTTGGCGCCATCCGCGGCCTGGCTGACGAAGCCGTAGACATAGTCGACGTAGGTTCCGGTCGAGCTGAATGGCAGGAGGGTCACCCAGCAGCGGGTCGTTCCCGTGTCGGTTGAATAATGATCCTCGAACGCGATCGCCTGGCGGGCGTTCGCGATCACCGGGAGCTGCTTTGCGATGCAGGACAGTAGCGACGGAGATGGGGCCTGGCTGATGCTGTCGAGCTTGGGGCCGTCTTTCAGGGCCTGGCCGAGGTGACGGATCTCAGCGTCCTCGCCTCCACCGATCAGCTCCAAAAGGACGCTCGAGGGTCCGGCGTCGGAGATTTCGAGGGGGTCGAGATCGCGGATCGGCGGGAAATGACGGTCGCCGCGGATCGACAGCCAGTAATTGAAGACGGTCGCGTGCCGGCGCCTTTCGGTGGCCGCGATATTCTCCAACTTGCTCAGCAGTACTTCCGCCGACGAATCTTCGGCTGCCGCCTTCATGCCTTGAGCAGGCGCACCCATCGATAACCCTCCGCTAAACCCCACGGGAGGTTCTGCTCCGCCGAGTCTTAAAAACCCTTAATCGCGCGGTGAAAAACTGCGGCGACCGGCAAATTTCGAAGAATAGTCAACGAAGTCACCGACTCCTGTATCAGAATGGCACAAGATGATTTCGCGACGCCGGCACCTATTTCGTCCGGGGCGGGCGACGCACCCGCGACGCATCAAACATCCGGCTCCATGTTTCTTAATGTCCCGCTCGGACCGAATGGCGTTCCCAAGAGCGCGACCTGGGCCATGATGCTTCTCGGTTCTGGCGTCGCTGGCATGGCGATGCGCCGCCAACGGGCCGGAAAACCCGCGATCGCCCAAGCAGGCTTCATTTGCAGCCGCGAACGCCGTCGCTCCATTCCGGAGCGGCGGTTTTCGTTTGTTCTCTTCGTGAAAAGTTCACCCCCCTCCTGACTCTTCGGCGAGCTTCGGGAATCGCTGTGTGGAGGCCGCGGTCGCGGCGAGTCACAATTCACACGAGGTCACGATGGCAACCGACGCGGGCAGCATCCTTACGCGCATCAAGGACGAGGAGATCGATTGGGTCGATCTCCGCTTCACCGATCCCAAGGGCAAATGGCAGCACCTGACGATGGCGTCGGGCCTCATCGACGAGGACCAGCTGACCGACGGCTTCATGTTCGACGGTAGTTCGATCGCCGGCTGGAAGGCGATCAACGAGTCCGACATGATCCTGAAACCCGATCTCGATGCAGCTTACGTCGATCCGTTCAGCGCGACGCCGATGCTGGTCCTGTTCTGCAACGTCGTCGAGCCTTCGACCGGCGAGCTTTACGGCCGCGACCCGCGCTCGACCGCGACCCGGGCCGAGGCCTACCTCAAGCAAACCGGAATTGCCGACACGGTCTTTGTGGGCCCCGAAGCCGAGTTCTTCATGTTCGACGACGTGCGTTTCGAGGATGGCTACAACGCCTCGTCCTATCGCATCGACGACATCGAGCTGCCGACCAACACCGGCCGCGAATATGAGGGCGGGAACCTCGCCCATCGGCCCCGCGCCAAAGGCGGCTACTTCCCGGTTGCTCCGGTCGACAGCGCCCAGGACATCCGCGCCGAAATGCTCTCGACGATGATCGAGATGGGCCTGCCCTGCGACAAGCATCACCACGAAGTCGCGGCTGCCCAGCACGAGCTTGGCCTCACCTATGGCGAGCTCGTAACGACCGCCGACCGCATGCAGATCTACAAATATGTCGTGCACATGGTCGCGCAGGCCTATGGCAAGACGGCGACGTTCATGCCCAAGCCGATCGCTCAGGATAACGGCTCGGGCATGCACACCCACATGTCGCTGTGGAAGGGCGGCAAGCCGCTCTTTGCCGGCAACGGCTATGCAGGCCTCAGCGAGACAGCGCTGTACTTCATCGGCGGCGTCATCAAGCACGCCCGCGCCTTGAACGCGTTCACCAACCCGACGACCAATAGCTACAAGCGCCTGGTCCCCGGCTTCGAAGCCCCTGTCCTGCTCGCCTACTCCAGCCGTAACCGCTCGGCTTCGTGCCGAATCCCGTATGGCGCCGGCGAGAAGGCGAAGCGCGTCGAGTTCCGCTTCCCGGACGCATTGGCAAACCCCTACCTTGCCTATGCGGCGCTGCTGATGGCGGGCCTCGACGGAATCCAGAACCGAATCCACCCGGGCGATCCGATGGACAAGAATCTGTACGACTTGCCGCCCCAGGAGCTGGTGAACGTCCCGACTGTCTGCGGCTCGCTTCGCGAAGCCCTTGTGAACCTTCAGAACGACCGCGCCTTCCTGACCAAGGGCGACGTATTCAGTGACGATCAGATTGACGCCTACATCGAGCTCAAGTGGGAAGAAGTGATGCGATGGGAGACCACGCCCAGCCCGGTCGAGTTCGACATGTATTACTCAGCCTAGGCGAGGCACACGCATTATTAACTAAAGTCATGCACTTAGTGGCCTCATGGGCGTCGAGGCCACGCGTAACAGCTTCCGTGCAGCGATCTTGAACGGAGAAAAGCCCGTTCTCGTCGTAAGCGACAAGAATCCGCAGCGCGACGGCGCGGGCGATGCGCTGGATGGCGTACACGTTCCGCGCTCGGAAACACGGCGCGGCAATCATCGCGGCGGCGATCGCCATCGCCTCAACGGCGAGACGGCGACGGCCGTCCATCACGGCGAGAATTTCGAAGTCGAAATCGTGAACCTTTCCAGCGGCGGAGCGATGATTCGCTGCGGTTTCGCGCCACGGCTCTGGGACATCGTCGAATTGCGGCTTGGCGACGGCCCCGGCCTCGAAGGCGCGGTTCGCTGGATCAAGGGCGGCTCCATCGGTCTTGAATTCGCTCACGAAACGAAGATCGAGTGCGATCCGAAGCAGCGCGCGGAACTGCTCCTGGCCGTTATCCAGCGCAGCTTCCCGGACGACGAAGTTCGGCTGGACGTTCCGGTCGTCGAAGAAGCGCTCGAGGTCGAAGACGAGGATCTCGGCAATCGGGACGAGAAGCGGCATCCGCTGATTTGGAAAGGCGAGATCCACTACGCCCATGACAGCAACCCCGTCCGCCTGCGCAACGTGTCGGCCGGAGGCGCCCTGGTCGACGTCGCGGTCGACTATCCGCCGGGCGCCGAGGTGATGCTCGACCTTGGCGATGCCGGCCAGTTCTTCACGACCGTTCAGTGGGTTTGCGGCGACCAGGCCGGCCTCCGCTTCGTGCAGCCGTTCGACATTGCCTGCCTCGCCAACGCGCGGCCCGATGTCATGCCGCACAGCTGGACCGTTCCGAGCTTCCTTACCGACGACGCGGACGATGACTCGCCGTGGCATGAGAAATGGGGCCGGAGTTCGATCGAAGAAATCCGGACCGACCTTGAGGGCTATCTCAAGCGCTAGTCTTCCAGGATTTGGCTGTTCGTCTTTGTCTCGGGAAGCATCACGAAGCCGACCGCGGCCATTCCGATGACCGCCGACAGATACCAATAGAAGCCGCTCTCCACGCCGGCCTGCTTGAACCATAGAGCGACGTATTCGGCCGTGCCTCCGAACAGCGTATTTCCGACCGCATATGGCAAAGCCACTCCAAGGGTCCGGATATGCGCCGGGAACAGCTCGGCTTTGATGAGGCCGCTGATGGATGTGTAGGACCCAAGGATCACGAGGGGCACGAGAACAAGAGCGAGTGCCGTTAGCGGAGCGGTGACCACGCTGATGGCGCTGTAGATCGGGACCGACACCAGCGCTCCGCCAAAGCCGAAGACGTAGAGCATCGGCTTCCGTCCCCACCGGTCGGCGGCCATTCCCCACCACGGCTGGATCAGCATGAAGACCACGAGCGCGATGGTCATGATCATCGTCGCCGTTGGCCGGGAAAAGCCGCTCGTGTTGACCAGGAACTTCTGCATGTAGGTCGTGTAGGCATAGAAAGCCGCTGACCCTCCGCCGCTGATTGCGGCGACGATCAAGAATTCGCGGGGATGATTACGCCACAGGTCGATTATCGATGACCGCGCACGATCCGCGCCCTGCCTGACGAAGGACTCCGTTTCCGTTAGCCGCGCCCGAAGGAAATAGACGCCGAATGCCAGTATTGCACCGATTCCGAACGC
>DASSFK010000154.1:0-19055 GCA_035694565.1 Sphingomicrobium sp. | reverse complement strand
AAAACGGCCGTACGAGCGAGATGTCATTACGCTTCGCAAGGCTATCTCGATCGTGAGGGAATTACCCGCAGATGCGGGGGTCTTCCTCTCTACTCTGGGCACCTATCACAATATCTGGGGCTTGCTTCGGTCCGAGCAGGCTTATGATTTTCTGCTCGATCCAGACGACGCTCCGGATCCGGACGCGCGGGTTCATATACCTCACCGTGTCGTCGCGAGCGCTTTCGAGACGCACATTGCCAAGCCGACGCTAGTGCGGAAGATGCAAGAATCGGCGAAATCGAGGATATTTCTTCTGAGCACTCCGCCGCCGAAGCAGAGCAATGAGTTCATGCTCGAGCGATTCATGAGCCAGAAGAAAAAATCCTATCGAGGCAAAAGCGTTGAGGAGATGGGCCTTGAAAGGCCTGGGACACGCCTGAAACTATGGCTGATGGAAGTTCGAGCCATGGCAAAGTGGACAGAATCGGAGAATCTCGAGTTCGTCCCGCCACCGAGTTCTGCATTCGATGAAGGTGGCTTTCTCCATCCGCGGTTCTACTCGGATGCAACTCACGCCAACGCGCAATATGGAGCACTTGTGATCGAACAGATCTGTTCGATCGTGGAAAGAATGCGAAAAGACGAGGCAAATGGCTGATCATCCCTACAGATCGAGTCCGAGTCACACGTCCTGGCGGCGCGCGGTGGCTCAGCCTGCCGCGGCGGAGGTTGATCCCGTGGTCAAGTTCGACGTGGCGATCAGCCCGAAAACGAAGGTTGCCACGGCCGGAAGCTGTTTCGCGCAGCACATAGCTCGCCACCTGAAGGAGAGCGGCTTCAACTATTACGTCGCCGAGCCTGGGCATCCCGTATTGCCCGAGACCGTCAGGCTGGCGAACAATTACGGGCTGTTTTCGGCCCGCTACGGAAACGTTTACACCGCGCGCCAGCTTCTGCAGCTCTTTGAGCGCGCCTACGGCTTGTTCAAACCAAGTGAGGACTGCTGGAGGGCCGGCGAAGACGTCTTCCTCGATCCCTTCAGGCCATCCGCGCAGCCGGGAGGGTTCATTTCCGAGGAGGAAATGCGGATCGACCGTGAGCAGCACCTGGCCTGCGTCAGGAAAATGTTCGAGACGCTGGAGGTCTTTGTCTTCACGCTGGGATTGACCGAGTGTTGGGTATCCACCGCCGATGGAGCAGTCTTCCCGATTTGCCCCGGTGTGGAAGGGGGCGATTTCGACCCGGCGCGTCACTCGTTTGTCAACGAGACGGTCGACGATGTCGTTGACGAAATGAGTTCTTTCCTGATGCATCTGGCTCGAGTGAATCCGGGCGCACAAGTCATTTTGACTGTCTCGCCAGTGCCGCTCGCCGCGACGGCCCGCCGCGACCAGCACGTCCTGGCCGCGACGACTTACTCCAAGTCCGTTCTGCGGGTCGGGGCGGAGGTTCTCGCGTCGCGCTTCCAGCACGTCCACTATTTCCCGTCCTATGAGATCATAACGGGAGCGTTCTCCCGTGGAGACTATTACGCAGATGATCTGCGCAACGTGCTTGAAAATGGCGTTTCCCACGTCATGCGGCTGTTCATGAAGCACGCGGCCGGATCAAAAGATTCCGCGCCATCCGGTCCTTCGGCATTGCCGCGGCAGGACCAATCGCAAGATCCCTCCTATTCCCAGCACGCACTTGCTGCGGAGCTGGTGCAGGTCGAATGCGATGAAGCCGCTCTAGATCCCGAATGAACCATCCCGATCGGCTCAGGCGATGAATCGGATCCTGATTACGGGCGGGGCGGGATTCATCGGTGCTCACCTATCCAAGATGGCGCTTGGCGCCGGTCATCGGGTGACGATTCTCGATAATTTGTCGCCTCAGGTCCACGGGCAGGGAGGCAGCGGCTTCGAGCCGCCGCAAGGAGCCTTGTTCATGCGCGGCGACGTCACGCTTCGAGCCGACCTCGAGCGGGCCGTTCGAGGGGTCGATACGATCGTTCACCTCGCGGCCGAAACCGGCACTGGCCAATCGATGTACGAAATTGACCGCTACTACGGCGTCAATGTTCAGGGCACCGCGCTTCTGTTCGACGTTCTTGCGAACGTCTCTCACGAGGTCTCCAACTTTGTGCTCGCGTCGAGCCGTTCGGTGTATGGGGAGGGCGCCTACCTCTGCTTCACCTGCGAACCGGACGGGTGGCGCTGTTTTCCCAACCCTAGATCGCCTCAGCAGCTTGCGGCGAACGACTGGTCCCCGCGCTGTCAGGAGTGTGGCGACGTTGTTCAGCCCACTGCCACTCGTGAAAAGGATCGTCTTTCGCCGGCATCGATCTACGCGACAACGAAGCTGGCCCAGGAACATCTCGTCAGCGTGGCCTGCCGCGCCCAGGGCATCGCTCACACCATTTTGCGCTTCCAGAATGTATTCGGTGAAGGTCAGTCCTTGACCAACCCGTACACGGGGATTTTATCGATCTTTTCGACGCGTATCCGGTTGGGACTGCCGCTGCCGATCTTTGAAGACGGGGAGGAAACACGCGATTTCATTCACGTGGCGGACGTTGCAGACGCAATTTTGCGGTGCATCGAACATCCAAATGATGCCGGCCTGACGATCAACGTGGGAAGTGGTCAGCCGACCTCAATTCTGTCCGTGGCAGAGTTGCTGTGCCGGACCATGAACGCGACGAGCAATCTCAAGATCACGGGACAGTACAGGATTGGAGACATTCGGCACAACTTTGCAGATGTCAGTCTGATCGGCAAAGCGATGGGTTTCCAACCCATGGTTTCCCTCGACGACGGGATGCGAAGATTCTGTGACTGGATCGCAACGCAGCCCGTACCTCAAGATCTGCTCGAGAAGGCGAACAGCGAGCTCAAGGACCGAAACCTTCTGGGCTAGCGAGCTTTCAGATCGCCTTGGCTTCCTTTTCGCGCATTTCCCGATGAACTTGCTCAACCTGCTCGTTGAACCTGTTTGAAGGAGCGGACATCGAAGCCGGATCGACGAACCACATGTAAACCATGGCGGCCTCACCGTAATAGATTTGATGTGAGATAAGGCGGGATTCCGCCAACCAGACCTCACCAGGTTCAAAGGCAATGCGGTGCCTCGGCTCCCGATCCATCCATGAATTTCGTGTGCCGCCGAGAACCTCGCCCGTGATGTAGGCGATCATCAAGTTTGGGTCCTTGCCGGCGAATCTGCCGAGGTCGTGCTCTATGTAGAATTTCCGGACCCAGTCGGTGAAACCGCGACCGACGCTCCACAGCCGTGGCCTTATATCCAGGTTGGCAAAGATGCGCGCCTGGTGAAAATCGTCATTGATCGAATGATTGTCCCAATGGAGGTTCTCAAAGAGTGTCTGGGTGAGTCTCACGCTGGGTACGGAGCGGAAGGTCTCATAATTTGGAAAGCAGATCTTGAAGATCCGATGGAGCTCATCGTGAGCGCTTTTCAGTGCTCCGGCGGCGCGCTCGAACACATCACGATTGCCACGGCAGAGCACGTCGAAAACTGCCTGGCGGACGGGGTCGGCGAAGAGGAGCCGGCCGCGACGTGCGACGGGCTTTTCGCCTTCGAAAAAGTGCAGAGCGGTGAGTTTCTTCAGCTTCCGCCGGAGCTCGCGATCGTCGATCAGCTCGGTGGATTTATTCAAGCGCGTGAGAGCGCTGAAATCGAAGTCGAGCCTATAATCCTTCAGGAGTATAAGGCGCCCCGTTTCGAAAATGTCCGCAATGCCGTTTTGAGAAGAAATCTGGGCAAGGGTTAACTCAACGAAATAGTCGTCCAGCGCAGGATGCCGCTCAATGATCGCCACAGTTTGCTGACCCGTTTTAGCTTTAGCTGTTGGCGGCCAGATTTGCCTTGGAAGCGGCGGCTGGAATGAAATCCTGATCCATCGCTGCGATCATTTCCTCCTTCGTCTCGAAAGCTTCGCCGAGGATGGCCTTGTAGCGAAAATAGACTTCGTTGAAGTCATCATGCTCTTCGATCGAACCGTCCCGGAACAGCAAGAATCGATCGCAATTGCCCTTTAGATATCGATGGCTGTGCGACACGATGAGCATCGCCTTGTCTTTCCGCTTCTCGAAAAGCTCGACACGGCATCGCTCCTTGAAACGCGCATCTCCGACTGCGAGCACCTCGTCGATCAAATAGCAGTCGAAGTCGATCGTCATCGAAATCCCGAAGGCAAGGCGAGCCCGCATGCCTGACGAATAGGTTGTGACCGGTTCGTCCATGTAGATTCCGAGTTCCGAGAACTCCTTCACGAAGTTCAGTCTCGATTGGAAATCTACTCCGTAGATTCGGCAAATGAACCGCACGTTATCGGTCCCGGTAAGCGAACCTTGGAAGCCGCCCGAGAACGCCAAGGGCCAGGAAACGGACATATTCCGATCAATTTTGCCGAGCGTAGGCGGTTCCGCCCCGCTGATCAGGCGGATCAACGTCGATTTCCCGGCACCGTTCTGGCCAAGAATCCCGATGCGTTCACCCGGCCGGATGGTCAGATTGATGTTGTTGAGGACTCGCCGCGGACCCGCCTTGGTCAGGTAGTCCTTACAAACGCCAGTGAGCTGGATCATTCATCACTCGAATCGAAGGCGACTTGTCTAACCAGACTTAGCCCGACGAGCGTCAACGCGACGTTGACCCCGATCAGGTAAGGCAGATCGTAATGCGCGTTCATGGCCGATCCGAACCAGCCTTCGCGAAGATATTCCACTGCATTCAGCATCGGTATCCACAGCGCGTGATCGCGCGCTCCTGGTGGAAGTGCGTCGACAATGAAAGCCACACCCGACATGGTCATCAGGATGTAGGAGGTGGGGTGCCAAATCCGTCCAACGACCTCCACCTTCTCGGACAATCCGCCAATGGTGAGACCAAGACCTGCGGCAAACCAAGCGAGCAACATCCACCCTCCGACCACCTGGAGGGCATCTTCGGGAAGTTGAAGCCATCCAAATGCATAAAAAGCGAGGCTGAGTCCGACGAGCACCGTGGAAATGGCGATGAGTTCCAGCAGAATTCGAGCCGTGAAGATGTCGAGGATCGTGACCTGCCTGTGGAACAGCAGGGGCTTGTTCGACCTGATCGCGCCAATGCAGCGGTTGACGGTGTTACGCCAAGTAAGCAGCGACGTGTAGCCTGTGATAGCGAAGGCAACAATCGGGAGGTCTGAGGCGTGAATGTTTCGGATCGCAGACCAGACAATGGTCACGATCAGCACGAACCCTGCAGGCTCGACGAACAGCCAGAGGAAGCCAATGTTGTTCCGGCCGTACCGGGTAAGCAACTCCCGGACGAGCAACGCTCCGATGACCCGGCGGTGAATGCTCCACGCCGAATGTCCAAGAAGCGCTCCAGTTGCCGGTTGCGAACTACTGTGCATGCTCGCGAACTCCCGCAAGCAGCATACGCAAGATTCCGTAGGCAAGCAGGCTGAGGATTATCGTCGCGAAGATACCTCTCAGGCGGCGAGGTTCCATTGGAGCGTCAGGAAGGTTGGGTTGGACGATGCGCTCAACATATGCCTGTTTCCGCCGTGCTTCGTTTTGCGCCTCCTCAAGCGAGGCCAAAGCGGCCGCAAGCTGCCTTTCCGCGAATTCGTTCTCGAGCGTCAACCGTTGAAACTGCACGGCATTTCCAGCCAAAGACGCCTGGCCGCCCGTCGCTTTGCTGGTCTCCCTCGCGATTTCGCCCTCGATGGTCGCAATCTGAGTTTGGACGACGGGCAAGCGCGGATTCTCCGGCGCATAGCGCTGGAGCTGTGCAAAGTCCGTTTTCGCGGCAATCAGCTGGTTTTGCAGATTTGAGACCATCTGCATTTGGACTTCAGCCTGCTTTTCCGGGTCGACGATACCCGACCGGCTTCGATACGCTGCAAGCGCGATTGCGGCTGCTTGCGCCTTGGCCTTTGCCTCGTCCACCTGGGACTGCGCAAAACGTACGAGATCTTGGCGCCCGCGGAGGTTCAGCCGATTGACCGTCGATTCCGACAATTCGAGCAATTGCTCGTTGAATTTCCTCGCATCCTCCGCCGTGAATGCCCGTACCGTCAATGTCGTGATCGAGGTGGAGCTGTCGTTCTGGAGCGTAACTCTTCCCTGAAAATAGCGGTAAAGATCCTCGAACGAGCCCCAAATTCCAAGCGCGTTAAACCGGTCGAAAGCCGAGATTTGCGGGTTGGAATATGCCTTTTCGAACGCGCCATTCCGGTTGACCGCGCGAAGCGCATCCCGTGAAATGGCGTAGGATTGCGCCGCCGAAACCTCTTCGTTGGCATTGGAAAAGCCGGCCGTTTGAAGAATGGCGCCCAGTCCTGTCGCAGAGCGCTTCTCGGGAGCGCGCACAACGAACCTGGATTCCGAGATGTAGATGTCCGAGGCCAGGAAGCTGAAATACAGAATCGAAGCCAAGACCGGGACAACGACGACGAGCAGGAAAAGCATGTTGGGGCGCTTCAGCGCCCTTAGCCGGCGCACATAAAGGCGCTCATTCGTCTCATCAGCGGAGTCGGAAATGGCGGAGATTGGCAATACTTGCATCGAACTGCTCTGAGCTGGGATCTGGCTAGCGCGGATGTGAGCGAAGCGCTGAACCATCATTGAACATCTGGGGCGGCCTCTGCACTTCGGTGGGTCGAGTTGGCAAGCTCTCATTCACATCCTTTCATCATTGAGCAGTCCGCACAACCTCCTTAAAGGACGACGAAAATCGGTGGAGAGGGAATGCTAGTTTCAAAACCTTTTGATGCGCCGCACTTTGTGCGGCCGGCAAAAATCCTGTCCGCAATTTTCACATCCCTCGCCCTTGCTGCCTGCGCATCTCTCGGCGCCAGCGGGCCGGAAACGAGCAAGGTCCGCAACGCCAGCGACAAAACGGTCGGCGCCGCGAACATTCAAATTGTTCACGTCGACGATGCAGTTGCGCGCCGCGTCCTGTCCACATCGAAGGCAAGCCTGTTCTCCGAGGCCTTCGGCGCGGACGTCCCGCCCGAATCGGCTGTTCTTGGAAAGGGAGACGTCCTCCAACTCTCTATTTGGGAAGCGCCGCCAGCCGTTCTTTTCGGTTCCGTAACGACCTTCGGTGGACCCGAAGGTGGGCTGAACGCGCTTGCAGGGGGTATTGCTCAGCAGAACTCAATTCCCGAGATGATGGTCGACGAGGCCGGTACGATCAAGATTCCCTTCGCGGGCACGGTTCGCGTGGAAGGCAGCTCCCTGAGGGAGGTCGAGAGAGAAATCGCCAGGAGGCTAGCAGGTAAGGCGCACGATCCTCAGGTGTCCTTACGGATCGTGCGAAATGCAAGCGCAACGGTCACTTTGGTGGGCGACGTCGCAAACAACACGCAGGTTCCGCTGACTCCCAAAGGCGAAAGACTGCTCGATGCAATCGCAAGCGTTGGTGGGCTCAAGACGCCGATGAACAAAACCACGATCCAGATCACGCGTAATGGCCGAATGGCCAGTCTCCCTTTCGAGACCATAATTCATGATCCATCGCAAAACATACTGCTTCGGGCCAACGACGTCATAACCGCCGTTTCACAGTCCTTCAGCTTCACGGCGCTTGGCGAAACGGGGGCCAGTGCGGAAGTGCCGTTTGAAAGCACGGGAATTACGCTGGCCCAAGCGTTGGGAAGAGTAGGCGGACTGAAATCCGACCGTGCGGATCCCGACGGAGTATTCATCTTTCGGCTTGAAGACCCCGCCGCCGTCGACCCATCGATCGCAACCACCGCTCCCCGTACTCCGGACGGTCGGATTCCGGTCATCTACGCGGTGAATTTGAAGAATCCAGCGAGCTTCTTCGTGGCCCAGAGCTTTCCGGTTCGGGACAAGGACGTGATGTATGTGTCCCGCGCCCCCCTCAGCGACTTGCAGCGCTTCGTAGCCATCATCGCCTCGATGACCTTTCCGATATACAATGTCGCGCGGACTTTGCAGTAATCGGCGGCGGCGTCGATCAGCCTCGCTCCGCGGATGACCGCCTCGATTCGGCAAAAGGATATCTTACTCGACGTTTCGCGCCTCGTCTGGCGTTCTTGGCGCGGGAAGTTGCCGACGGGGATCGATCGAGTTTGCCGCGAGTACGTAGCTCATTTCGCACAGCGATCCCTTGCGGTTGTTCAGTACGATGGGCGAGTCTTCGTCTTGGATCCCGCCGCTTCCGACAGGCTATTTGCGCTCCTGCTCGACGACCGACCGGGCATGCGGAAACGGATGATCGGCTTTGGAATTCGTGCATTTTCGGGGGTCAGATCCTCGCCTCCGCGAGAAGGCATGATCTATCTGAATGCCGGTCATACCGGCCTTCACGAGCCTGCGCTGAAAGACTGGATTTCCAAGAATGAGGTGAGGGCGGTCCACCTCATTCACGACCTTATTCCGATCACCCGCCCGCAGTTCTGCCGGCCAGGCGAGGCGAAGAAACATTCCGATCGGATGAGGCATGCGCTCGAAAGCGCGACGGGGATCATCGGCAATTCGCAGGATACCCTCGACGAACTCGCGACTTTCGCATCCAGCGTTCAGCTGGCCATGCCGGCAAGCGTGGCCGCCTGGATCAGCGGCGTGCAAATCTCTGAACCGGTAGTGGCGCGAAGCCTCGGGCGGCCTCACTTCGTCTCGATCGGAACCATCGAAGGTCGAAAGAACCACGTCCTTCTTTTGAACGTCTGGCGACACCTCGTCGCGCGCCTAGGCGATCAAGCTCCTATCCTGATCTTGATCGGGCAGCGAGGATGGGAAGCCGATGAGGCGACGACGATCCTGGATGGAGAACAAGGGCTAAACGGCCATGTGCGCGAATTCAGCCGATGCGAGGACCGGGATCTTCTTGACCTTCTTTCGGGCGCGACGGCCCTGCTGATGCCGTCCTTCGCCGAGGGCTTCGGCCTGCCGATTATTGAAGCGCTTCAAGTCGGGACCCCCGTCATCGCCAGCGACTTGCCCGTGTTCCGTGAGTTGGCGGGCGACATCCCCGAATACCTGCACCCTTCGGATGCCGACGGGTGGGAAGCCGCAATCCAGTCCTTCATGGCGAGGGGGGCGGACTATCAAAGACAAAAATCGAGGATGAGCGGCTATCTGGCGCCGACTTGGCAGGAGCACTTCGCGATCGTGGACGATTGGCTGTCCAAGCTCCCGTCCCACAAGATTGTCAGGGCGCCGAGACAGCAAAGCGGGAATTTCGACCGCGATTGAAGAAACTGCCAGCACGATTCCTGGAAAAGTTGCCGCGGATCACGACCGTGCCGCTTGCCGTCTCACGAACCGAAAGTCCGTAGCGGCCGCTCCCAGTACTCGTGCAATCCAGAATTTGTACGTTGTTCGTCTCAACATCGATCCCATCGTCGGCGCAATTGGTCACGGTGCAATTGGAGAGCACGGCGTCATCCGCATTCAGACCTGAGCCATGTGCATTCAGAAGAATGCCGGAGCCGGAGCAGCCGGACACTCTGACGCCATTGGCTCTGAATCCGCTGGCGTGGACCGCCAAACCGCGAAAACCGCCCGAAACGGTTCCGTTCGCCGCAACTACCGACCGCGCGACGACGTCGACGCCCACCTGGGTTCGCCCATTCCCCATCTGCACGTCGAAATTCTCCAGTCGTGCATTATGAGCGCCAAGTCCGTTCACATCTCCGATTTCGCCTTGGCGCATGCGCACGCCGACGGCGTCATCGGCAACGGGATTGCTAACTCGAATGCCGCTAAGTCGAACGGGTCCCCGACAGTCTATTCCCGCCTGAGTTTGTGAATCTGTTCGAAGGCCCCAGCGACGTACGCTGACATCGGAGATCGTTACGATCGAATTGTCGTTACTCTTGTTCTTGATATCGATGCCGTCGCCTCCACAATCCGCAATCTCCACCCTCCTAATCACGACTCCCCGGTTGTCTCCGCCTTCGAGACCTATGCCGTAATGAAAGGCATTGACGATTAGGAGGTCTTCAAGCTGGAGCCCGTCCACGCCGCCAGAGCGAAATCCATGGCCTAACGATGGTTGCTCCAGGCGATTGCCGTCGAGCACCATCCCGCGAATTCCGCAGTTTGCCTCGCGAGTTACGTTGATCAGGTGGCCGCCGGAGCCAGCTTGAAGTTTCACGACTGACGAGCGGCCCGTTCCTTCGAGAAACACACCACTTCTGAGAAGAATCGCGAACGCGGACGGCGCGGCCCGTGACACGGCATAGGTTCCTGCCGGGAGGTGCACAGTGCCGCCCCCGACGCGGGTGGCCTCGTCGATCGCCCTCTGGATCGCCACTCTGTCATCGGATCGGCCGTCGCCACGGGCCCCGAATTGCCTTACGTCCAGGATAACGCCTGTTCGTCGGTCTGCAGTGCGCGTCCCGAGGATTCCGGCAGGGCGTGATTGCGTGAAGGCGATAGCCGAGACGCTGGAGGCAATGCCTCCGATGAGCAGATATCGCCTTGTTACTTCCAACGCGCTCGATCCTTCAACAAGGCAGTTTCGCAGGGTCGTGTCCGCTATCTAGACGCCTCCAGTCAGCGACGATAGCGGGACAGGAGATTCCTAGGCCCAAATGCTCGACAGCCTCGGCAGGACGGTTATTTAGGCGGGAGATTGGAGGTTTGATGTCACGAGTCTTGGTGTTGGGTGACGTCGTCCCGGCGTTGCCCTTTGTTTTTACTCACGTTCCGAAGACCGGTGGTTCCACGATCACCCGCCAGATGAAGAGGGTTTTTGGCAGTGACGCCATCGCAGGCATCAGCTCGGCGGAGCCGGATCAAAGGCGGGAATTTCTCAGCCGGTGTCGTGATGAAAACAAGCGCTATGTCTATGGGCATTTCCGCTTTGGCGATACGCAGGGCATCTATGACCGCTTGAACTGCATGATCGCGCTCCGCCATCCGCTTGAACGTATTCTATCGCTCTATTTCATGTTGCTTCGAAACAAGAGCGACTTCGCGTCCGAATGCGCTCAAGACGTGCGCGGACAAGGCTTTCATAGATTTCACGACAGGATGGTAACCGGCAGGGCCCAGGATAACCTCATTTGCCGGTACCTTTGCGGCGAAGCGGACCACCGACGGGCGATCGAGATTCTCCAGGAACACTATTGTCTCGCCTGGGATACGGAAGGCTCGGACATGGCTTGGCGCGAGCTGCGGCGAACGCTGACTGGGATAGATGTCGTCTCGTCTCTTCACCGTCGAAACGCCGCCCCGGTCGCGTCCAACCCTGATGACGTGACCTCTGGAGCGCGTCCGTCGGAATATTCGACCTTTCTGCCTCCGGAGAGCGTCACGCTGGTCGAAGAAGCGAATAGCGCGGACGTCCTGCTCTTTGACTGGTTCTGTCGGACCTCGGACCAGCAACAAGAAGCGGCGCTTCCGTTCCTGTCGGACGGAGAGACAACTCGACAAGCCGCCCGGTAGGCGCCACCAAGCGCCGGTGCTTTTCAATTCCCTGACAGCGGTGAAATGGTTTTGAAGACTCTCAAATGATTGATCTTTCTGAATTTGATTTCGTCGATTTCGGTTGTTCCGTTGGCGGCTCGATGAAGTTTGCAGAGCGAGCATTCGCGGGCGGCAGGGCGGTTGGGATCGACATTGACCCGAGCAAGGTCGAGCGAACCCGCGCGGCCGGCTACGAAGCCGTTCTTGCCGATGCGACTGACCCTCATCAGTTTCGCGGTCAGGCGAGGTTCTCGATTCTCTCGCACTTCCTAGAGCATTTGCCGAATTACGAAGCGGTCGCGCGGAGCGTCGAGACGGCGATCGCCATTTCTCGAGACTTCGTTTTCGTGCGCCAGCCCTGGTTCGACACCGACGGCGAACTCTTCCGGCATGGTCTCAAATTTTATTGGTCCGATTGGAGCGGGCATCCGATGCCGCTCACATCGCTTCAGATGCACCGAGCGATCCGCAAGGCGCTTGATTCAGGCAGGATTGCCCGGGCGACAATTTATGGCTTCACCCCGGTTGTCGATACGGACGATGAGTGCGTTATACCCGTTTCGGCGCCGCTCAATTCCAGCAAGTACGATCCTGCTCTTCATGAGCCAAAGATCAATCCGGCGATGAAGCTCGATGCGTTCAGGGAACTCGTTGTGGTTCTCGCGAAAAGGGATCAGCAGCTGACGGAGACCCTTCTTGGAAGGTTCCCAGGCATTGTCACGCTGCACGACGAGCTAAGCGAAGGCGGTTCCCCACCGAGTCAGGAACAGTCGGCGGACGTTGAAGACCCGGCCGCGCAGCAGGCGTTGACTGGTGCATGCTCACCCGATGGCCCGTAGACTTGATTTGGACCGGCGGCTTACGGGTCGCACTTTGAAATTTCTGCTGCTAGCTCCCAAAAATGCTTGAGAATTTGCCAGTCGTACAACTTGCGCTCCTCCGTGGGCGCACATGGCGCTACCTGCGATACCTGCATTTTCGCGATTACCTCTCGCGAGTATCTGGTGAGGTGGAGACGGTTTGCGTTTGTGGTGCTGGCCACGGCTTTGCCGAGCTCGCTTGCGCCCTCGAGTTTCCGCATATCAAGTTCACGCTCACGGACATCATCGCCGAGGGCTACCCGAACTACCACCGCACGATGGTTCATGCCTGGCGGTGGGGCCTGGATAACATTCAATTCTCGGTCTGGAACGTACTGCACCAGACGGACCGTCGCTTCGATCTGGTGGCCTCGACCGAGATGCTCGAACATGTTCCCGACATTCCGCGCGCCGTTCGCAACATGCGCAAGGCCGCAGCGAAATATGTCTATTGCCTTCTTCCCTTCGCGGACGACGCCACGAACGCCGACCCGGTGAAACGTGAACGCGTTTGGAACGACCACCGGCACTTCATATTCGGCCTGGATCAGAAATCGCTGCAGTCTCTGTTTGGAGAACCTGAATATATCGCCGGCGCATACTGGCACGACACGGGCCTGCCATTCCGCCAAAAGCTTGCCGCGCTGACGGAGGCGGAAATTGAATCTTCGATCGTGCACCTCGCGAATGAAGCCTCGGCGGACCTGCGCGACGCCGTGCCGCAAACCCTGAGAGACGCGGCTGGCATCAAGATCTTGGCCAGGGCCGACGCTCCATTGACTTCCAGCGCGCCGCTGCTGCCCCCCAGTCTCAAAGAGCTGCACGTCGAAGCCGCGGTTTAGGCAGGATCCGATCCGTGCATCCAACCTCGCTCGAAAATATGCAGCGCTGCTGGGATCGCTACGTCCGGGCGACCGACCTTGAGTCACAGGAAAAGCTGGTGGTTCTCGACGTCGGCGGAGCCGATGTGAACGGAAGCTACCGGCGCATCTTCAACAGCCCGAACATCGAATATCTCGTCGCCGATCTCGAGGACGGCCCCGGGGTGAGCGTTCGGATGGACGACCCCTATAAGATTCCGGTTGAGGATGCGTCCGTCGACCTCGTCATTTCAGGGCAAATGCTGGAGCACTGCGAGTTCTTCTGGCTGAGCTTTTCGGAAATGATGCGGGTCGTGAAGCCCGACGGTTACTTGTTCCTGATTGCGCCTTCGTCAGGCGGTATTCACCGGCATCCCGTCGACTGTTACCGCTTTCATCCGGACGCCTACCACGCGCTCGCGAAGCACGCGCGATGCAAGCTGGTCGATGTATGGCACGATCAGCGCGGGACATGGCGCGACCTCGTCGGCGTTTTCAGCTGGCGGGCAGATCGCGAGCCGCGGCTGGCGAGACATGTCGAGAGCCTCCCCGTAGCGCCGTCCCCAAGCGACCAAAATCCCGAAGAGGAGGTGATCGGAGGGCAAACGCATTATCGCGAGGTTCTTGAGACGATTCACGACGTGCTTCGTCCCGAGCTTTATCTGGAAATTGGTGTCAGCTTTGGCGCTAGCATGGCTTTGGCAAAGGGGCCGGCCGTCGGCGTTGATCCAAAGCTTGCCCCCAACCGGCCCCTGCCGGAATCCGCCCGGCTCGTCGAAATGCAGAGCGACGACTTCTTCGAGAAGGAGGCGGCCAACGTCCTCAAGTGCGAGCCTGACTTGGTCTTCATCGATGGCATGCATCTCTTCGAATATGCGCTTCGCGACTTCATGAACGTCGAAGCTGTCGCGTCGCCCAATGCGCTGGTCGTCGTGGACGACATCTTCCCCAACCATCCGGCTCAAGCAAAGCGCGACCGATCGACGCGCTTTTGGACCGGCGATGTCTGGAAGCTCCATCACCTGCTGAGCAAGGAGCGGCCAGACCTGTTCTTGATGCCTGTCGATACGTCGCCGACCGGTCTGCTCCTGATATGGGGCCTGGACTCGTCCAATCGCCGTCTTTGGGAGCGTTACGACAAGTATATCCGGAGCTACGTGCATGCGGACCTGGCGGTTCCCCCGGAGGTTATTGCACGTCGGGATGCAATATCCCCGGACGAGGTCAACGGGGTTCTCGAGGCTATTGCAGCAATGAGGGGCAAACGCGGATCGAGGGAGAAGAGAGTGGCACGCCTGCGCGCCCTGGCGGGCGTTGAAGAGTTGAAAGGTTAGACGTGCGTCCGCTGGAAAGTGACCTTGCACGCGAAATGCTGCCGGCCCTCCAACGGGGGGTCATGTCCACGAAATATCGCGGCGTCGGCTGTCTCAAGAGCCCCTTCGACCTGGTACTCTATCTGCAGCTGTTTTCGCAGCAAACGCCGAGAACGGTCTTCGAAGTTGGCACGCGCTTCGGGGGAAGTGCCCTCTGGTTCGCCGACATGATGGGCAACCATGGGGTGCCGGCGAAGGTAATCACGGTCGACATCACGCCGCCTGAGCAGATGAGCGACCCGCGTATCACTTTCCTTCGCGGCGACGCCAAAGCACTCGAAGAGGTGCTGAACGACGAGTTGCTTCGAGCGCCACACCCCTGGCTGGTCGTCGAGGACAGCAGTCATATGTATGCGGAATCCACGGCCGTGCTGGAGTTCTTCCACCCGCATTTGATCGCAGGCGACTACATCGTCATCGAAGACGGGGTCGTCGCGTTCATGGATCCGGCGAAGTACGGCAAATATGAATCGGGACCAGCTCGAGCTGTTGAGGACTTTGTCTCGAAGCATCGCGGCGATTACGAGCTCGATTTGAGCCTTTGCGACCATTTCGGCCGCAATATCACCTACAATCCCAATAGCTGGCTCAAGAGGCGCTAGGCTTGACCGTTCGATTCACGTGCGGTCAATCTTTGGTGATCCATCCCGGCACAGATCGGAAGTGCGCCTTTGACGAATCGCGATCGGGGCGTTCACTATCGGTGAATACATGACACCGTACATGGAATCGGTATGCGCAAAGGATTGGCATGGGCTGCTCTTTCAGCGTTACTCGCTGGCTCGGCCGGAAGCGCGTGCGCAATGACGGCTGAGCCGAAGCCCGCCGAATGCAAGGTGATAGGAGGCGAGAAATTGCCTTCTGAATCCGGGGGAGCCGATGCCTTGTGCGCCGCGATCGCGGTGGCAGCAGCCGAGCAAGCGCCCGGAATCGGTTACAATATCGAGGTCAGGGTTCTTCCGAGATCCCGGCTCGCAGCGACGGTGATGGGAAGCGACGGCCGCAAGCTTGCCGAGACAGGGTTCGCGAGCATGGATAAGCCGCTGACAACCGGATCCTTCAAGCGGTTCGCTGCTGCAATCGCGCAGGAGCTCGCCAAAACAAGGCCTGCTGGTACTTGAGTTGTGCGAGAAAAACTCTAGGTTTTTCCGAACGATAGCGGATAAATTGGTGCTGCCGGATAGCATGAATTCAACCGGCGGGGTGGTGGGAGAATTTAGTCTTGGTCGACATTCCGGATAACGAAACGACGTCTGAGACCATCTCGGTCGGCGAAACTCTCATCAACGCCATTGACACGGTCGGCGATCACGATTGGGTCGCGATCCACCTGACCGCTGGGCAGGAAATCACCGTCTCGTTGAGCGGGCTAACGCTGGACGACCCATTCCTGCAGATCAGGAATCAGGCTGGGAATGTCATCCCGGGACTGACGAGTGATGACATCAATCTGGGTGTGAACCTGGATTCGCTGCTGAGCTTCAAGGCGTCGTATACCGGTGTCTACTACATTGATGTCGGCGCGTATCAGAATCCCGACGATCCGAACGATCCATATCCCGGATCAACGGGCGATTATCAGCTGGAGGTCACTCCGTATCAGACGCCCCCCGTCTGGACCAATGACCAGATCGCCGAGCAATTGACCTCAGGTTACTGGGGCGACGGCATTCACCAGTTTGTTCTCGATGGTTCGCGCACGTTGACGTTCGATGTCACCGGTCTGACGGAGGCGGGTAAGAATCTCGCTCGAGAAGCCCTTCAGACCTGGAGCGAAATTACCGGAATTACGTTCGTCGAAACCTCTTCAACGTCCGCGTCAATCACGTTCACGGATGACGACCCGTTCGGCGGCGCGTTCACCGAGTCGACCTATTCAGGGGCCGACATCACGTCTTCGCACGTCAATGTCGATGCAGATTGGCTCCAGCAATACGGCTCCACTATCGGCGGCTACGCTTACCAGGCCTATCTCCATGAGATCGGTCACGCCCTCGGACTGGGCCACACCGGCAACTACAATACGTCTGCCGAATATCCATACGACGCCCTTTACCAGAATGACGCCTGGTCAACGTCGGTAATGTCTTACTTCAGCCAGACCGATAATGGCTATTTCGATGGCCAGGGATTTACGGACGCGTACCTCGTCACTCCCATGGCCGCGGATATTTTGGCTGTGCAGCAATTGTACGGCCTCGCAAGCACAACGCGATCCGGCAACACGACCTACGGGTACAACTCAAATGCGGGTTCACCCTATGACGCGTCGGTTCTGACAAACGTCGCCTACACGATCTTCGACACTGGCGGGACCGATACGCTCGACTATTCCGGTTACGCGGGTGCCCAGCTGATAGATCTCATGCCTGAGGCTTTCTCAAATGTCCTGGGAGAGATCGGAAACGTCACGATCGCGCGCGGCACGGTCATCGAAAATGCAATTGGAGGAAGCGGGAACGACACGATTCTCGGGAATTCGGTCGCAAACATTCTCCGGGGAAATGGCGGAGCGGACACGCTCAACGGCCTTGGCGGCAACGACACGCTGATTGGCGGAAACGGAAACGACATTGCCTACGGTGGCCTGGGCGATGACACCATCCGCGTGGAGCAAGCCGGAGACAGGGCGGTCGAGGCTGTCGGGCAGGGCTTCGACACCGTTCTAGCAACCGTCAGTTACGCACTTGAGACAGGATCCGAAATTGACCAGCTTCGTGCGCTGGATGCGAACGGGACCACCGCGCTCAATTTTACCGGCAACGAGTTCGCCCAGAAGATTGTCGGTAACGCAGGCAAGAACATTCTCGCCGGCAATGGCGGGAATGACAAACTTTACGGCCTGGGCGGCAACGACTCGCTCTCCGGCGGAAATGGCAATGACTTCATGTACGGCGGCCTGGGCAACGACACATACCGGGTCGATCAAGCTGGCGATCGAGTGATCGAGGCGGTCGGCGAAGGAACAGATATCGTCAAAGCCACAGTCAGTTACACTCTGACTGCCGGTTCCGCGGTCGAGCAGCTGCGAGCCTTCAATACGAGCAGCACGGCGGCGATGAACCTCTCCGGAAACGAGTTCGGACAAACGATCCTCGGCAACGCGGGCTCGAATATCCTCAAAGGCTTCGCTGGCAACGACACGCTGTCGGGCGGTCTCGGCAACGATCTCCTTTACGGCGGTCTTGGCAATGATACCTTCCGGGTCGACCAGGCAGGCGACCGTGTGATCGAGGCGGCCGGCGAGGGCATCGACATCGTCAAGGCTACCGTCAGCTTCTCACTGGAAGCCGGCTCCGAAATCGAACAGCTTCGTGCTTACGACACGGCCAGCACAACTGCTCTGAACCTGTCCGGCAATGAGTTCGGCCAGACGATGATCGGTAATGCGGCTAACAATGTTCTGCGGGGATTCGGAGGGGACGACACCCTGTCAGGTGGTGGCGGGAACGACACTCTCTATGGCGGGACGGGTAACGATACCTATCGCGTCGATCAAAGGGACGATCGGGTTATCGAGGCCGTCGGCGAAGGTACGGACGTCATCAGAGCCACGGTCAGCTTCGCAATTGTGGCGGGATCCGAGGTCGAAGAACTGCGCGTGTACGACACAAGCAGCACCACGGTCGTGAACCTTTACGGTAATGAGTTCGGACAAAAGCTCGTCGGGAATGAGGGTTCGAACCTTCTGAGTGGGCTTGGAGGGAACGACAGGCTCTACGGACTGGGCGGCAATGACCAGCTCGACGGTGGAACCGGTAACAACATCCTGACGGGCGGCGCCGGGGTCGACAGGTTCCTCTTCTCGAACGTGGGTACGCACGACACGATCATCGACTTCACCACCGGCGAAAAGATCGACTTGAGGGGAATGGATGCCAACGCGGGCTTGGCGGGTGATCAAGCCTTCAGCTGGATCGGCGGCAATGATTTCTCGGGCACCGCGGGCGAGTTGAGGACTTACGTCGACAATGGCGTGAACTATCTCGTCGGTGACGTGAATGGTGACGGGGTCGCAGATTTCCTGATCAATGTCGGAACGCACCAGGTCGTAACCCCCGACATTCTCTTTTGAGAATTGTCGGGGGCGCATCCATGCGTCCCTTCAGGAATCGGGCCTCAGCGCGAAATGATGACTAGACGGTGAGCGCCTTGGAAGAGCGCGCGCCCCGACTAGTCCCATCGCCAATGAAATCCCGAAATAACTCGAGCTCGCTGTAGGCTGCCCTCGCGATGGAATAGTCGAGTGCGGTCTTGATCGCGGAATCCCGCATCTCGGCCCGCTTTTGAGGACGACCCGTGACGTACTGGCCAATGGCGCTCAGGATCTCCTCGTCACTCCGCGTGTCGACCACGAACGAGTTGATTCCGTGCTCGGCATATTCTGAGGTTCCGCCGAACACAGGAAGCACGGGAATGCATCCCGACGCCATGCCTTCCAGTCCGGTTCGGCCGAAGGCCTGGTAATCCGAAAGGTCGAGGAACAGATCGGAGTGGCGAAGCGTGCTTGCGACCTGACTGCGGTCCAGCACGCCCAGTGAAACG
>DASSFK010000153.1:0-9655 GCA_035694565.1 Sphingomicrobium sp. | reverse complement strand
GGGTCGATGGCGACGGAATGGCGGAACATGGTCGGGCGGCTCGACTCCAATCTGGATTCAAGCTCTCATTAGCTGACAACAGTGTCAATTATACTTCGGAAGCTCGCCCTACTTATAGGGCGGCTTGTCGAGGCCGGCCGGGCTCTTCGTGAAGATCTCGCAGCCGTCCTCGGTGATCCCGATCGAATGCTCGAACTGGGCCGACAGCGAACGATCGCGGGTAACGGCCGTCCATCCATCGTCGAGAAGCTTCACGTCCGGCCGGCCGATGTTGATCATCGGCTCGACGGTGAAGAACATGCCCGGACGTAGTTCGGGACCGGTGCCGGGACGTCCGGCGTGCACGACTTCGGGGCTGTCGTGGAACAGGCGACCTACCCCGTGCCCGCAGAAGTCGCGGACGACCGTGTAGCGATTGGCTTCCGCGTGCCGCTGGATGGCGGAAGCGACGTCGCCGAGGCGGTTCCCAGGCTTTGCCTGTTCGAGGCCGATCATCAGGCACTCGTAGGTCACCTCGACGAGGCGCCGCGCTTTGATTCCGACGTCGCCGACCAGGAACATCCGGCTGGTGTCGCCGTGCCAGCCGTCGACGATCGGAGTGACGTCGATGTTGATGATGTCGCCGTCCTTCAGCTTCCGGTCTTCCGGAATGCCGTGGCAGACGACGTGGTTGATCGACGTGCAGCAGCTCTTGGTGTAGCCGCGGTAACCGAGCGTCGCAGGGATCGCACCCTCGCGCAGCATATGCTCGCGGACGATGTCGTCGATCTCTCCGGTGGTTACTCCGGGAACGACGTGCGGAACCAGCGCGTCGAGGATCTCGGCGGCAAGGCGTCCGGCCTTGCGCATGCCCTCGAAGCCTTCCGGCCCATGCAGCTTGATCACGCCGTTACGGGCTTCGACCCGGTCTTCGGCATCGACGGTGATATATTCGGTCATCGCCTCCAACATAAGCGCGCCGCGACAAATTTGCACCCGTCGCAAAGGCCAAAAGTCGCTTTGAATTTGTCGCACGACCGCGCCTATGGGGCGAGCATGGCTGATGAGAAGGTCTGGAGAGCTGCGCTCCTGGTGATCGGTGACGAAATCCTGTCCGGGCGAACGCAGGACAAGAATATCGCCCAGGTCGCGGTCTGGCTGAACCGGCAGGGAATCAGGCTCGAGGAGGTTCGCGTCGTCCCTGACGTCGAGGCGCGCATCGCCGGGGCGGTGAACGCGCTTCGATCGGCTTACGACTATCTGCTGACGACCGGCGGGATCGGTCCGACCCACGACGACATCACCGTCGACTCCATCGCCGCCGCGTTCGGGGTGCCGGTCGTCATCCACCCCAAAGCCCGCGAGATCCTCGAGCAATACTATGCCGTTCGGGGCGGAGTGACGAACGCCCGGCTCCGGATGGCCCGGGTTCCGCAAGGCGCCGAGCTCATTCCCAATCCGACCTCCGGCGCACCGGGCGTCAGGATGGGCAACGTCTACATCATGGCCGGTGTGCCCGGCATTGCGGCCGCAATGCTCGAAGCGCTTGACGGGAAGCTCGAAGGCGGGCGGCCGATGCTCTCGGCGACCGTCGGCGCCTATGCTCCTGAAAGCGAAGTCGCCGACCTCCTGCGCGAGACGGAGGAAGCCCATGCCGGAGTCGCGATCGGCAGCTATCCCTTCTTCAAGGACGGTAGGTACGGGGCCAATTTCGTCGTCCGCTCCGAGGACGGCGACCTCGTCGAGCGGACATCGAGCGACCTTCAGCGTCGCCTCTCGGAAGCCGGAATCGAGCCCTTTCCCGGCGGCATCTAGGACCTAAGTATCGCCGCGACCGACGAATTCCATCGCTACCGCAAGGATCAATGCGCGTGCCCGGGCGCATCGGCGAGCCTCGATCCGCTTTCGAGAAACCCAAGATTCGCGCCGGATGCCGCAAGCCGCTAAGTTCCGGCAGGGGAAATCCGGACATGTCGGACGAAGAAGGCGGCTCAACGATCTTCCTGAGCTACGCTCACGCCGACAAGGCGAAGGCGAAGCGCATAGCCTTCGCGCTCGAAAAGTCCGGCTACACGGTCTGGTGGGACCAGTTGATCGAGGGCGGCTCCCGCTTTGCCCACTCCATCGACGAAGCTCTCGACAAGGCTGATGCCGTCGTCGTCCTGTGGTCCAGGAATTCGATCGAGTCCGACTGGGTTCGAGACGAAGCCTCGCATGCCCGCGACCGTCAAAGGCTGGTCCCGGTGTCGCTCGATGGAAGCCACCCGCCCCTCGGCTTCCGCCAGTACCAGATGATCGACCTTACGCACTGGCGCGGAAGGTCCGACGCTCCGCAGATGGAAGCGGTGAAGCGCGCGATCGCTGCCGCCGTCGGGCAAGTCCCCGTTTCCACCCGTCCGAGTCCCGCCCCGGTCGACCGGAGGCGTGCGTTGATCGCGGGGGGTGCGGCCGCCGCTGCAGTGGCGGGCGGGACCATCGCCTGGCAGTTCGGCGTGTTCGGCGGCTCGCCCGCCGCGGCGCAGAGCATTGCCGTCCTTCCCTTCAAGAACCTCAGCGGCGATCCGGGCCAGTCCTTTCTCTCCGACGGCCTGACCGAAGAGATTCGAGCGACGCTCGCGCGCAATCGTGCGTTGAAGGTCCTCGCCGGGACGACATCCGCGGCTGCGAGCGAAGACGACGGCGACGCCAGAAAGATCTCGCGAAGGCTTGGGGTTGGCTATTTGCTCGACGGGTCGGTCCAGCGTTCCGGCGACCGGGTCCGGGTCTCGACGAACCTCACCAACGGCGAGACCGGATTTTCCGAATGGTCGCAGAGCGTCGACAGGAAGCTCGACGACATCTTCGCCTTCCAGAGCGAGGTCGCGACCAGCGTGTTGAGTGCCTTGGCGGTGCAGATCGCGACCGATTCGCCGCGCCTCGGAGGCACTCGCAACGCGAGGGCCTATGAATCCTATCTTCGCGGAAAGGCGCTCTATAATCTCGCCAAGGACGAGGAGACCGACCGCGAGGCGCGAGCCAATTTCGAAGTCGCGATCGCCTCCGATCCCGAATTCGCGCTCGCCCATGCAGCACTCTCGCGGGTGCTCGCATCGCTCGCCTCGCAAAACGCCGAAGCGAGCCAGCTCAGGCCGCTCTATTCCGCGGCCGTGCAGGAGGCCGAGCGGGCAATCGCGCTCGCCCCCAGGCTGCCGGAAGGTCATCTTGCCCTCGGCTACGCGAAATTCGCCGGCTTCCTCGACGTGAAAGGCGCGAAGCCCTCGTACGACAGAGCTTACGAATATGGCCGAGGAGACGCCGATATCGTCCTTCTTTGCGCGCTCTATTGGGTTCGCGCCCGACGGTTCGCCGAGGCCCGCGACGCAATCGAGCGAGCGCTCGCGCTCGATCCCTTGAATCCGCGGACCCATCGCGCCGCCGGGACCGTTTCCTACGCGTCCCGGCGCTATCCGGAGGCGGTCGAGCGGTATCGACGCGCTCTGGAGCTCAATCCGCAAATCTCGAATGCGCATGCGTTCATGGGCGATTCGTTGATGGAATTGGGCAGGTTCGCCGAGGCCCGGAAAGCCTATCAGGCCGAGCGCGCGAAAATGTTTCGGCTAAGGGGCCTGGCGAGCCTCGAGCATCGCGCCGGCGACCAGCCCGCGGCGCAAAAGGCGCTCGACGATCTCGTCAGCCAGGTCGGGGACGCCGCCATGTACCAGCAGGCCGAAGTCATGGCGCAATGGGGCAGGACCGACGAGGCGCTCGCGCGGCTCCGCCGCGCCCGCGAGATCGGCGACTCCGGTCTGAGCATCATCGCGACCGATCCGTTGCTCGATCCGATCTCGAACGATCCCGGATTCCGGAAAATTGTCAGCGACTTGGGCTTCGCTTGAAAGACGCTATCGCAGATGGACGATTCGTGAGACTGTCCGCGGCCCCGCGTAAGGAGAGCGACCATGCTTATCTACGATGTGGAATTCCCGCCTGAGGACGAAGACGAAGATCGCGGCAGCGGCGACGATCGCGGCAGTGGCGACGATCGCGGCAGCGGCGATGATCGCGGCAGCGGCGACGATCGCTAGCGAAGCTCGTTGACGGATGGGTCGGCCGCCATCGCGCGGTCGATCCAGTCCCTGAAATGCTCGTTGTCGATGCGCAGGTAGATGCCGGCGTTGTGCTCCCTGAAGCACCCGATGCCCCAGTTGACCACGCCGACCAGGACTCGGTCGTCCGCGTCGCGGACCAGCGGCCCTCCACTGTCGCCCGTGCACGTGTCTGCGGTATCGCCCTCCGCACGCGGACCGGCGCACAGCTGGTAGTCCGCTACCTTTCCTTCGTATTGCGGGTAATCCGAGCAGTCGACGGTGGTTAGTTCTGCCGACGTCAGCTCCGACGAGAAGCCCTTGTCCTTGCCTTCTTCGAGCTGACCCCAGCCGGTTGCATAGACTTCCACCCCGGCATCGAGCGGCGGCCCGTCGTACAGCGGGATCGGCGCAATCGGGCCGGCATTCGCGACCCGGGTGTCCTTGTCGGCAACATAATGGACGAGCGCGATGTCGTACGTGTGCTGCGACTTGTTCCAGTCCGCGTGACGAACCATCCGGTCGATCCGGAAGGTCACGCCCTCGTCATTGTCGAGATAATCCGCGCCAAGGCGCACCCGATAGCCTTTGTCGACCTTGGCCTGGTCGATGCAGTGCGCCGCCGTCAGCACCCACCCCTCCGCGATCAGCGAGCCACCGCAGCGATGCGCGAGATCCCAGGCATCGCGATGAGCAAGCTCGTCCTCTGTCCAGCCGGTGAAATTGCTGAATATCTGCGCCTGCCACGGCGATGCACCCGCGCCATATTCGACTTCCTGGGTGCCCTGAACGGCGAGCGCGAGCGCCGCGATCGGCAGAAGGAACAAGCTCATCGGCAATCCCCCGGCTATCGAGAATTACGCCACAGTCTCGCTCATCAACTCGAAGTCACCCGTCCCCTAGGGCGTGCGCTTCGCTTGCTTGACCATTCCACGGACGAACTGGGTGGAGCGGGTAACGGGAATCGAACCCGTGCGTTCAGCTTGGGAAGCTGACAGGCTACCATTACATCATACCCGCAGCCGCAGAAAACTTCGAAATGCCGAACTTCAGCCTTCTGTTCGGTTAGCACTCTTCCCTGTCTGGAGTGCCAATAATGCACCGTAATGCGCTCTCGCAAGCGGTTTAACTCGCTTTGCGCTATCACCAATCTCCGGCAGAATAACGGATGAGGCGAACTAGAACGCACCAAAAATAGTGCATTCAACAAGATAGTGCATCATTTTTGGAGCAAATTACGAGATGAGCGTAGCCGCGTATTTCGGGATAAAGATTCCGAATGCGGAACAGATCGTCGCGCAGGTCGCTGCCGCCGTGTTGGATTGGCGCGAAGTTGCCGCTGCAAATGGCCTAACTGCGGCGCAGATCGAACGCATGGAGAGCGCCTTCGAACATGAGGACATCCTGAAGGCCGTTGCCTGAGCCTATCGTCGATCGAGCCGACGATGTACCAACTTTCCCGCGCCGCCGGCGCGCTCTACACTGAACCCTGTGGGGGATCGTGAACATCAACTGGTGAAAGTCGAAGCCGGCGCGCTTCGTAATCGTCACCTGCGCTACTTTGATTTTGTGATGGTGGCATTCGTCACCATTCTCCTGCTCTCGAACGTGCTCGGCGCCGGCAAGGTCGCGACCGTGAGCCTTCCAGCGATCGGCGACTGGCCGTTCGGTGCCGGCATTCTCTTTTTCCCTTTGTCCTACGTGATCGGCGACGTCTTGACCGAAGTCTATGGCTACGCCCGGGCACGGCGCTGCATCTGGGCCGGCACGGCCGCGCTCCTGTTCATGGCGTTCATGGCGATGGTGGTCGTCGCCTTGCCCCCCGCTCCCGACTGGGGCGGACAGTCGGCGTACGAGCAGGTCTTCGGCCAGGTCCCGCGGATCGTCTTCGCGTCGATCCTCGCCTTCTGGGCGGGCGAGTTCGCCAACAGCCTCGTCCTTGCCAAGATGAAGGTCTGGACCAAGGGCAGGCACCTCTGGACCCGGACCATTGGAAGCACGGTCATCGGCCAGGGGGTCGACAGCCTCATTTTCTACCCCCTCGCCTTCTGGGGTGCGACCGGCTGGACGAACGACCTCGTGATCAAGGTCCTGCTCACGCAGTGGGTCCTGAAGGTCGGCTGGGAAGCCCTGCTGACGCCCGTCACCTATGCAGTGGTGGGTTTCTTGAAGGAACGCGAAGGCGTCGACGTCTATGACGAGCGAACCGACTTCACTCCGTTCCGCGCCAAGATTTAACATTTGTTATCTGGCGTTAGGCATCTATCAAGTCTGCTTGACCTTGGGGGCTCTGCAGAAGTGAACGGCGAGACCGAAAAGAGCGGCAAGGGTCCGCAGCTTCCAAGACGCAACGCTCGGGTTGCGCTTCAGGCGGAAGTGCAGCTCAGGCGCAGCGGTCAGCGCCATTACAGGGTCGATGTCCACGACGCGTCGCCCGATGGATGCCGGCTCGAATTCATCGAGCGCCCTCGCCTCGACGAAATGGTCTGGGTCAAATTCGACACGATCGATTCCATCGAGGCGAACGTCTGCTGGGTGAACGGGCATGATGTCGGAGTGGAGTTCGTCCGGCCGATCCATCCGGCCGTTTTCGAGGACCTCGTCCGCCGGCTGAAGCAGAGCTGACCGCCTCCCCTTTTGGGACAGCGGTGTCTGTTTCGGAACCCCATCGACCGAGAGCCGGTTCAGCCATTGGCCCACGCACATGTATCCCCCGTGAGCGTGGGGGCACGCAAGGCGGCTCGGGAGCACCGGCAAGATCCCGGGCCGCCATTTTTCCTTTTCAATGGCCTTTGGGCACGCTGAAGCGATGGCCTAACGGCCTTTTGGGCATTATCCGCTCCGCCAGGCGCAAGCGACTTTCCAGGGAGGTCGGATTTGAACTGGAGCAGCTGGATTCGTCAGGTTCATCGCTGGCTGGCGATCATCTTCACACTGACGGTCATCGCCAACTTCGTGGCAATGGCGATGGGCGAGCCACCGATGTGGGTCACTTACTCGCCGCTCGCACCGTTGTTTCTTTTGATGTTCACCGGCCTCTACATGTTCGTCCTGCCCTACGCCTTGAAGCGGCGAGCCCAACCACAGGAAAAAGCGCAATGAACCCATCTCAGGCGATCGACGCGAAGATTGCCGCTCTCGGCGACTGGCGCGGTGCGGCATTGGCCAGGGTCCGAAGGCTGATCCGGGAGACCGACCCCGAGGTCACCGAGGACGTGAAATGGCGCAAGCCGTCGAACCCGGCCGGAGTTCCGGTCTGGGAATGCGGCGGGATCATCTGCACAGGCGAGACCTACGCCGACAAAGTGAAACTCACCTTTTCCAGGGGAGCAAGCCTCGACGACCCGTCGAAGCTCTTCAACTCCAGTCTCGAGGGCGCAACCCGGCGCGCCATCGACATTCGCGAAGGTGACGAGATCGACGAAGCAGCCTTCAAGGCGCTCGTTCGCAAGGCCATCGCCGTGAACGTGGAGAAGCGGCCGAAGGGCGGCTAGGGCAGAAGGAGGCTCGCGTCGCCGTAGGAGTAGAAGCGATACTTCTCGTCGATCGCATGAGCATAGGCAGACTTCATGAGGTCCAGCCCCATCAGGGCGCTGACGAGCATGAAGAGGGTCGATTTCGGCAAATGGAAATTGGTGACGAGCCCGTCGATCGCCTTGAAGCGGTAGCCCGGGGTGATGAAGATCGCCGTGTCCCCCGCGAACGGCTGGATCCTTCCGTTCGCGTCGGCCGCGCTTTCCAGCAGTCGGAGCGACGTCGTGCCGACCGCGATCAGCCGCCCCCCTGACGAGCGCGCATCGTTCAGGCGCTGCGCGGTCTCCTTGTCGATGCGGCCCCATTCGGCGTGCATCCTGTGCTCGTTCGTGTCCTCCGTCTTCACCGGGAGGAAGGTTCCCGCTCCAACGTGAAGGGTGAGCGTCTCGCGGCGAATCCCGTTCTTCTCCAGCGCATCGATCAGGTGCGGAGTGAAGTGAAGGGCCGCGGTCGGAGCGGCGACCGCGCCGTCCTCTCGAGCAAACATCGTCTGATAGTCGTCGCGGTCGGACTCGTCGGCCGGGCGCCTCGACGCGATATAGGGCGGAAGCGGCATCCGGCCGGCCCGGTCGAGCAGGATCTCGACCGGATCCTCGCCCTCGAAGTGCAACAGGATCGCGCCCTCTTCGTCACGGTCGGCCACCGAAGCGGCCACTCCGCCGCCAAACTCGACCGTGTCGCCAGCGTGGAGGCGCTTTGCGTTGCGAACGAACGCCCACCAATCTCGCGGACCTTCCCGCTTGTGAAGGGTCGCCCCAATCCGCGCTTCGCCTCTCACGCCCTCGAGCTGGGCCGGGATGACGCGCGTGTCGTTGAAGACGAGCGTGTCGCCCGGCCGAAGCAGGTTGGGGAGGTCGAGGATGGCCTTGTCAGCGATCTCCCCGTCCTCGACCAGCAGCAGGCGCGCCGAATCCCGCGGCCTTGCGGGCCTCAGCGCGATCAGCTCTGCCGGAAGGTCGAAGTCGAAGAGGTCGACGCGCATCCCGCGCCTGTTAGCCGCCGAGGCTCATCCGTACGATCTTCGTCGGATTCTCCGGCGGCTCGCCCGGAGCGATCTTGTCGACCGCGTCCATGCCTTCGATCACTCGGCCGTAGACCGTATACTTGTCGTTGAGAGACGAGTTGGGCCCCAGCATGATGAAGAACTGGCTGTTGGCGCTGTCCGCGGACTCGGCGCGAGCAGCACCGAGCATTCCCCGCATGAACGGCAAGGTGTTGAACTCCGCCTTGAGGTCGGGAAGCGTCGAGCCGCCCTCGCCGGTCCCCTTCGGATCGCCGCCCTGGGCCATGAAACCGGGCACGACGCGGTGGAAGGCGAGACCGTTGTAGAAGCCGTTGCGGACGAGGGTCTTCATCCGCTCGACGTGCGCGGGAGCCGCATCCGGGCGAAGCAGGATCACGACCCTGCCGCCGGTGCTGAGCTCGATTGTCAGTCGGTTCGACGGATCGTTGGCGACCTCGGCAGGTGCGACGACGCTGAGCATGGGCCGCGGCGGCGCCTCGACCGCGGCAGGCTTGGCGGCGATCAACGCAAGTGCCGACAATGAAAACAAAACCCTCCCAATCATGCGCCCGCTTCTCCTTTGAGGTGCCTTTTCACATCCGCGGCTACTGCCGGCGTGACGAACTTGTCGATCGCCCCGCCATAGCGCGCGATTTCCTTAACCAGACGTGAGGCGATCGGCTGAAGCGACACGTCGGCCATCAGGAAGACGGTCTCGATGTCGTCGTTCAGCTGCTGGTTCATGCCCGCCATCTGGAACTCATATTCGAAGTCCGCGACGGCCCTTAGACCGCGGATGATCATCGAGGCGCCCTGCGATTCCGCGAAATCCATCAGCAGAGAGTTGAACTCGACCACCTGGATCTTGCCGTCGGAAAGGCCGGCGATCTCGCGCCGAACCATTTTCAGCCGCTCGGCGAGCGAGAACATCGGCTCCTTGGAAGGGTTGGTCGTCACTCCGATCACGAGCCGGTCGACGAAGTGCACTCCGCGCCGGATGATATCCAGATGCCCGAGCGTGATCGGATCGAAAGTGCCCGGATAGACGCCAATGCGTTCCCCCATGCTGCCCCCT
>DASSFK010000152.1:0-3635 GCA_035694565.1 Sphingomicrobium sp. | reverse complement strand
GACCGTTCCGATACGGGCCGACCAAATCCGCCCTTCGTTCCTCCGGCAAATCCGGAGACGACATTCTGCACGCCCTTGACGTGCTCGAACACCGCTTCCGTTCCCCAGAAGCAGCCGCCGGCCAGCACAGCGGTCTGTGTCACGGCGGCGGCTGGAGCGCCCGCCATCAAGAACGTTAGCGCCACCGCAGCGGCAGTGGCCCGCCGGAGTGATCCGGCGGCCCGTGCCAGAGAGGTCGGCAGTCTAGCCACGTTCCGGAGCCGGGGGCGGCGGAGGTGGCGGCGGCGGTGCCGGGCAAGTCTCGGTCACCAGGATCACCGATCCGTCCGGGCACGTCTGCGTCGCCGGCGGCGGCGGGGGCGGCGGTGGCGGGGGCGGCGGCGCTTCTATCGGAGCCGGAGCGGGCTTCGGCGGGAGGAAGTCGATCGTTGCTCCAACGAACAGTAGCCTGCCAAGCGCGTCCCAGGTGCCCGGGAAAGTGTTGCCGTTGCACGGGCCTGCCGGGCAGAGATTCGATCCCGGCCGGTTGGCGTTGCCGCCCGTCACCAGCGGCGGATCGTTATCCGTCAGGTTGTTGACGCCCGCCCGAAGGCTGACCCGATCCCACAATGTGTAGGTTGCCACCAGGTCGAGATAGCTCTGCGCCTTGATGTGGAGGCCCGGATCGTAATTGACCGTTCCCTCAGGTGCGACCGTCTCGTTCAGCCCGAGCGTCTCCGCCTTGACCTTGCCGACATACCGCCACTGGAGTGACAGGCCGAGACCGAAATCCGACGTCCAGGTCGTGCGGAGCTTGTGCCTCCACTTCGGGATCGGAGCCGATGCGGCGACCGTGCCGCCCGAGCAGACCGGGCCGTACTTTCCGACGCAATCGTACTTCTCGGACAGGCCGTTATCGACCTCCGCCTTGAGCATGTGCGTGCCGATGAAGCTCCACCCCAATTTGCCCAAGTTGAACAGCGGGTGCGAATAGGACGCGTTCACGTCGATGCCGCTGTTCTTCATCGTCGCCGTGTTCACCGGCGTGTCGACCACGAAGCCGCCGGGGGTCAGCCAGAGCGATCCCGCGGGGTCACGGTTGATGAGGTCGCAGGCGGGCGCGGTGAAGGTCGCCGTCGACTGCGAAACGCAGGCGTTGAGGATCGCATCCGCTCCATAGCCCTGGATCGCATTCTCGAGCTTGATGTTCCACCAGTCGACCGTGAGCGCCAGCCTCGGGATGAAGCTGGGCTGGATGACCGTGCCGACGCTCCAGGTCGTACCCTTCTCGGGCTGGAGATCGGGGTTGCCGCCAAGCAGGCCATTGTACTGGCCCGCCGGGTTCGCCGATGGCGACTGACCGACCGCAAGGCCCTGGGCAAGGCATCCGAAGTCGGTTGCAGTGATGACCTTGGCGCACGGATCGTTCGAACCGTCTAGGCCCACGAACTGCGGCGCAAACAGCTCCTGGATGTTGGGAGCGCGTACCGCGCGGTTGTACGAACCACGGAAGCGAATGTCGTTGATCGGGGCGAACTCAGCCGAGATCTTGTAGGTGTCGGTGTCGTAACCGCCGCCGCTGCTAAGGTCGTACCAGGACTTGCGGTAACCGAGGTTGATCGAGAATTCCTCGATGCCCTGGTTCTGGATGATCGGGATCTGCGCTTCGCCGAACACGTCCCAGACCCGGAAGTTGCCGCTGACCGGCAAGGTCGGTGCGCCCTGTCCCGTCAGGTCGCCGGTCTGGAACGAGGTGTCCGGGTTGAGCTCCAGCGATTCACGCCGGTATTCGACACCGACGTTGATCGCGACGCCATCCTCGGCCCACGGAGTCTTGATGCCCGCATCGCCCAGGAGACCGGTCACGTTGACGTTGCCGATCTGCTCCGAGGTGATGCCCTGCATCACCCCAAAGACGTTGAGGTAGTTGACCGCCGCAGCTGACGGTCCGACGCCGAATGGATCATAAGGGACGCAGGTCGGATCGCTTGCATCCAAGACCGAACGGCAGACGATCGACGAACCCGGCGTTCCAACCGGAACGACCACGCCATTTGCGTCGACGTTCACCGCATTGAGAGCGCGATTGAGCCGAGCGATCGAGAACTCGTTCTTGAAGACCTGCGTGTAGTTCGTCCGCCCGTACTGGAAGTAGGCGTCGTACGAGAAGATGTTCGACAGATCTCCCCGGGTTCCCAACACTCCGCGCCAGCTCTGGTGACGAAGGTCGGAGATACGCGGTCCGCCTTCCGTGTTGCGCCGAAGAAGCTGGAAGAACGCCTGGTTGTAGGTGTTTCCGCGCGCGTCGAAGAAGGTCAGAGGAGCCGCGTCCGGGTTGGGGTTGAATGGCGCAGCCTGAGCGAGCGGGAAGTTGCCGAGGAAGCCATTGATGACGTTTTCGGGATTGCCGCAGATTGCCGCAAATTGTGCGGCCGACATCAAAGGATTGTCGCAGTTGATCGTGAACGTATTCCCGAAGTCGCCGGACGGAGCGATCTGCGCCAGCGTGCGGTCGTCCATGAACATGAATTCGAGGTACGGCTTCAGCGCCGGGCTGATCTCGTAATCGGCAAAGGCGCCTGCGATGTAACGCTCGTCGGGGCGCTGATAATAGTTGAGAGGCGCGAAATTGAAGAGGTTCTGGGCACCAACCGTAATCGTCCCAGGTCCAAGCGCCGCCACTGTCGACGTCCCATCTGAGAAGATGATCGCGGTACCGGGGTTCGCCGTGGCGGAGCCGCCGCAACGCGGAACGCCGCTGGTGGAATTCTGAATGACGCACGCCGAGTAGTCGCGCCGCGACTGAAGGACCGGCTTCACATTGCGATAGCCGAAATAGGCAACAGCATGGCCGCGGCCGTCGTCGAAGCCGGCACCGATCGTGACGGTACCATCGATCGACCGGCCATCGGTGGTGCTTCCAGTCGGAAGCGGGAACTCGGCTGACGGTCCGCCGCGGCCGGCGATGATGTCGCTCATGTTGAGGCCGCCCGTGACACTGGGATCGTCCTGGTTGTGCTGCCAGATGCTCCAGTTGCCGTCGAAGCGGATACCCTCGAAATTGGTGTCCATGATGAAGTTGACGACACCGGCGACGGCGTCGGCGCCGTAGACCGACGATGCACCGCCGGTGAGGACTTCCGCCCGCTTGATGAGGGATGCGGGAAGGACGTTGAGGTCGGCGGCCTGCGTGGTGCTGTTCGGATCGCCGGGCATCAGGCGGCGTCCGTTGACGAGCGCCAGCGAGCGCTTCGAACCCATGTAGCGGAGGTCGACTTCGGCCGTTCCGGTCGCTCCGTTCGACATCGTCGAGGTCATCGCCGCCCCGACCGACGGAAGCTGGTTAAGCACGTCCTCAATCTTCGACGAACCGGAGAGCTTCACGTCCTGATCGGAGACGACCGTGACGGGGGCCGCGGACTCGAGGTTCGGCTGCGGAATGCGCGAACCGGTGACGATGATGTCCTGGCCTCCCTGGACGTTCTCGCCATCGGACGAAACAGTCGGGGCGGGCTGGCCTTCAACCGGTCCCGAAGGTTGCGACGCGGCCGGATCCGCCGGCTGAGCTGTGTCCTGTGCCTGGACGGGCGTCGAAAGAACACCCACGCCTACGAGCACGCTGGTTCCAAGCAGGCGCTGACGGAAATTGGCCATTT
>DASSFK010000151.1:0-2557 GCA_035694565.1 Sphingomicrobium sp. | reverse complement strand
TTCCATAGCATCCAGCAGCGCGCCGCGCGCTGGCTGCTCACCGCGCAGGACCGGGCAGGCGACCGGATCGAATTGACCCAGGAAGCCCTCGCCGAATTGCTCGGCGTCCAGCGCACGACGGTGAACGCGGTGGTCGGAGCGCTGCAGGACCAGGGTTTGATCTCCGTCCGCCGAGGCCGGGTGATCGTCGTCGATCGTGCCGGTCTCAAGCGGCACGCCTGCGAATGCTATGCCGCAATCGGCAATCATTTCGGCGCGGTGATCGGTCCCAGCGGATCGGGCGGAAGCCCCGACTGCTAGCCGACGAACGTCCAGTTCAGGGTCTGGCCGGCATGGAAGGGCACGAGGTCGATCTGCCCGACTCCGACCCGGTCGGGCACTTCGGTTTTCCTGCGCTCGAGCTTGACCGTGCCCTCGTTGAGCGGAAGGCCGTAGAAGCGCGCCCCATGCTCGGATGCGAAGCCTTCGAATTTGTCGAGCGCCCCTTCGTCCTCGAACACTGCGGCATAGCTTTCAAGAGCGTAGGGCGCGTTGAAGATGCCCGCGCAGCCGCAGCCGGACTCCTTGGCGTGCCGGGCATGAGGAGCGCTGTCCGTCCCGAGGAAGAATTTCGGCGAGCCTGATACGGCGGCCGCGCGCACCGCCAGGCGATGCTCCTCGCGCTTCACGACCGGCAGGCAGTAAGCGTGCGGTCGAAGTCCGCCGGCGAACAGCGCATTTCGGTTAAGGTGCAGATGCTGCGGAGTAATGGTCGCCGCGACGTTCGGTCCGGCATCACGAACGAACTGCGCGGCTTCGGCGGTCGTGATGTGCTCCAGCACGATCTTCAAATCCGGGAAGTCTCGAACCAGCTCGGTCAGGATGCGATCGATGAACACCGCCTCCCGGTCGAACACGTCGACTTCCGGGTCGGTGACCTCGCCGTGGACGCACAGAACCATGCCGATCCGCTGCATCCGCTCCAGCGTCGGATGGAGATTGCGGATGTCGGTGACACCCGATGCGGAGTTGGTCGTCGCATTGGCGGGATAGAGCTTGGCAGCGACCCAGACATCGTCGTTGAAGCCGCTTTCGACGACCCCCGGTCCCGCCTCGTCGGTCAGATAATAGGTCATCAGCGGCCGGAACTCTCGCCCCGCAGCCTCCCATATCCTTTCGCGGTAGTCGGCTGCGGCTGGAATGGTCGTGATCGGCCGTACCAGGTTCGGCATGATGATCGCCCGACCGAACTGCTGCGCCGTGTAGGAAGCGACCAGCCGCAGCATCTCTCCGTCCCGCAGGTGAACGTGCCAATCGTCGGGGCGGCGGATCGTCAGGCTTTGCATCGTCACGGGGGCTCCCTAACTGAAGGGCATGCCCGCGACCACCCTGACCGATCGAGCCGTCGTCCGCCTGGCCGGGGAGGATGTTCGCGGCTTCCTCCAGGGCCTCGTCACCAGCGACGTTGCCGGTGAGCTCCCGGTCTGGACCGGGCTCCTGACGCCGCAGGGCAAGTGCCTGTTCGATTTTCTGGTCTGGGCCGATGGCGAAGATCTGCTTCTGGACTGCGAAGCGGAAGCGGCCGAGGATCTGGTCAGGCGGATGTCGATCTATCGGCTGCGGCGGCCAATCGCCATTGAGCGGGATCCTTCGCTCGCGGTCCACTGGTCGCTCGATCGCGACGAAGGAGCGCTCGACCCGCGCTTTCCAATGCTCGGCCGGCGTTGGCTCGACGCCCCCTCGGATCCGACCGATTCCTGGCTCGCCCACCGCCTATCTCTCGGCGTCTGCGAAGGCCGGGCCGAGCTCGGCGACATCCTCTGGCTCGAATGCAATGCGATTGAGCTGAACGGCGTCAGCTTCACCAAGGGCTGCTTCGTCGGCCAGGAAAACACCGCCCGGATGAACTGGCGGCAGAAGGTGAACCGGCGCCTGGTCGTCGTTCCAACCACGAAGGCCGGACCGCGCACCCGGATCCTTTACGAAAGCCTTGGCCTCGCCGTCGAGCACTGCCGCATCGACGATCTCGGCGATGCGATCATTCCGCCCTGGATGGACGAGGCCCTTCCTCAGCAGCCGTAACCGCGCTTCAGGCTCTTCGGTCCAACTTCGCAGTACCAGACGTCGCTCGCTCCTATTCCCCAGTCCGCGACGGTCCACTGTCGACCTCGCTTTTGAAGCACCGCGTCGACCCTAAGGCCGTCCATATTCTCGAAGTCCTCGCCGAATATCCGATCGCCGTCGATCGGCTCGCCGCCCTTGCGCCGCGGGTCGGCGATGACGAACGCCCACCCATTCTCGACCCGAAGCACCTGAACCACGAACTCGACGTTGGGACCGAGCTTCGCTTCGACCTTCGGCCGAAGCGCGTCGAGCACGGCCTTTCGCTCGGATCGCGTCGGATTGGCGGCGACGAGGACGGGCAGGGCCGCAAGGAGCATCGCAATCTTCGCTTCGTTCCGCATCCCCGACCTCAGCCCGTTGAACCGTCCGCCTTCTTGCGCCGGTCGAGGATGCGCCACAGGGCGACCGCGCCGATCAGCATCCAGATCACGTTGAGCGACGCCGATGGAAGCGC
>DASSFK010000150.1:0-11312 GCA_035694565.1 Sphingomicrobium sp. | reverse complement strand
GACCTCGACGGGTTTCGCCCGTTGAGCCGCGACGAGCGCGGGGTTTGCGGCCGAGGCGATTGCGTGGAAGCCCGGACTGTAGCTGACCAGCGCGAGCAGCATTCCGCCGAGCATCACCTTCTTGCGGCCGATCCGGTCGCTCAGCCAGCCGAAGTAGACGTAGAGCGGAGCGCTTGCGACGGTCATCGCGAGCACGAGCGCGTCCTTGGTCGGCTCGGGAACGCCGAGCGACTTGGTGAGGAACACCTGGACGTAGAAAAAGCTGAGATACCAGACGGCACCCTGTGCGCACATAATGCCGAAGAAGGCGATCAAGACACGCTTGAGGTTGCTCCACGTTCCAAAGGCCTCACGGAGCGGCGCCTTGCTGACAGTCCCTTCTTCCTTGAGCTTCGCGAAGGCCGGGCTCTCGGACAGTTTGAAGCGCAGCCAGACAGAGATGATCAACAGGACGACCGAGACGAGGAACGGCACTCGCCAGCCCCAGTCGAGGAACGCTTCCTCGCCGATGGATTTGCGGGTTCCGAGGATGACCAGCAGCCCGGCGATCAGACCTAGCGATGCAGTGATCTGGATCCAGCCGGTCGTTGCTCCGCGCCTGTCGTTCGGAGCATGCTCGGCGACGTAGATTGCAGCACCGCCATATTCCCCGCCAAGGGCGATCCCCTGGAAGATTCGAAGGAGGATGAGGAGGATCGGCGAGACGATGCCAGCAGTCGCATAGGTAGGAAGAACGCCGATCAGGAAGGTCGACGCCCCCATCAGGCTGACCGTCGTGAGAAATGCTCCCTTGCGGCCTAGCCGGTCCCCGATCACTCCGAAGATGAGCGCTCCCAACGGCCGGAACGCGAAGCCGGCCGCGAACAGCCCGAGCGCCGCGACGAGCCCGGCAGTCGGGTCCAGCCCGGCGAAAAAGACCTTCTGAATGGTGGTCGCGAGCGATCCGAAGATGAAGAAATCGTACCACTCGAACGCTGTGCCCGCCGACGATGCGGCGACGACGCGCTTCATCGACCAGGGCCTCTCAGCTTCCGCTGCAACCGTTGCCATCAATGCTCCCCCTACGAGGGTAGGGTTAGCGGCTGCTCGCGGAGCCGCAAGCGCTTAGGCGGGCGCCTTCTGGAACTCGCGCGCTCCGGCGAGCAGTTGGTCAACGACACTCGGATCGGCGAGCGTCGACGTGTCTCCGAAACCCGATGTCTCGCCCTCGGCGATCTTGCGCAGGATTCGACGCATGATCTTGCCCGATCGTGTCTTGGGTAGCGCTGGCGCGAACTGGATCCGTTCCGGGGCGGCGAGCGCCCCGATCTCGCGGCGAACCTCCTGGATCAGTCTTGCTCTTAGCTCGTCATTGCCTTCCTCGCCGGCATTGAGGGTCACGTAGGCGTGGATGGCCTGGCCCTTGATGTCGTGCGGGAAGGCCACGACCGCGGCTTCCGCGACAAGGTGGTGGGCCACGAGCGCACTCTCCACCTCCGCCGAGCCGACGCGATGGCCGGACACGTTGATTACGTCGTCGACACGGCCGGTGATCCAGTAATAGCCGTCATCGTCCCTTCGGCACCCGTCGCCGGTGAAATACTTGCCGGGATAGGTCGTGAAGTACGTCTCGAAGAAGCGGCGGTGGTCGTTCCAAACGGTCCGCATCTGCCCCGGCCACGAGGCGACCAGGCAGAGATTGCCGCTCGTCGCTCCGCGCAACTCCTTTCCTTCCGAATCGACCAGCATCGGCCTGATGCCGGGCAGGGGCCTTGTCGCCGATCCCGGCTTGAGGGGGGTCGCTCCTGGAAACGGCGAAATGAGCGCCGCACCCGTTTCCGTCTGCCACCAGGTATCGACGATCGGACAACGGCCGTCGCCGACTATGCGCCAGTACCATTCCCAGGCTTCGGGATTGATCGGTTCGCCGACCGTGCCGAGCAGTCGGAGCGACTGGCGGCTATGGCGCTTCACCGGCTCATCGCCTTCGCGCATCAGTGCGCGGATGGCGGTCGGAGCGGTATAGAAGATACTGACCCCGAGGCGGTCGATCGTTTCCCAAAAGCGGCCGAAGTCCGGATAGTTGGGAACCCCGTCGAACATCACGCTCGTGGCGCAGTTCATCAGCGGACCGTAGACGACGTAACTATGGCCGGTGATCCAGCCGACGTCGGCGGTACACCAGAAGATGTCGTCCTCGCGATAGTCGAAGAGCCAGTCGAACGTCGTCGCCGCCCAGACGGAATAGCCCGCGGTGGTGTGGACCACGCCCTTGGGCTTTCCGGTCGAGCCAGAAGTGTAGAGGATGAAAAGCGGGTCTTCCGCGCTCATCACCTCCGGCTCGCAGTCGGCCGACAGACTGTCCCGGACTGCGGAATAGCTGACGTCACGGCCTTCCTTCATTGGCACGTCGGCGCCGGTTCGGGTCACTACGATCACCGACTTCACGTCGCGATGCTCGAGCGCGGCGTCGACGTTGCGCTTCAGCGGAATGACCTTGCCGCCGCGAACCCCTTCGTCGGCGGTGATCACCGCGCATGCGTCGCAATCGGCGATTCGGCCCGCGACACTTTCCGGTGAGAAGCCACCGAAAATGACCGAGTGGACTGCACCGATGCGCGCGCAGGCGAGCATCGCCGCCGCCGCTTCGGGGATCATCGGCATGTAGATCATCACGCGATTGCCGCGCCGAACCCCTCGCTCCTTCAGCAGGTTCGCGAAGCGGCAGGTCTCCTCGTAAAGCTCGCGATAGGTGACCGAGCGGCCCTCGCCGGGCTCATCCGCCTCGAAGATGATGGCCGTCCGGTCACCTTTGCTTGCAAGATGCCGGTCGAGGCAATTGACCGAAAGGTTGAGCTTGCCGTCGGCGTACCAGCTGATGTGGAAATCGTCCTCGTCGAACGACCAATCGCCGGATTCTTCCGGATATTGATACCACTCCAGCCGGTTCGCCTGGTCCATCCAGTGGCAGTGCGGATCGGCATCGGCAACGGCGTAAAGCGCGTCGAGCTCTTCGGGCCCGATCTTTGCATTGAACCCTTCCGGGACAGGATGGACGGCTTCACTCATAGGCCGCGGCTCATGTCGATGACGAAGCGGTAGCGGACGTCGTTCTTGAGCAATCGCTCATAGGCCTCGTTCACCTGGTTCATCTGGATGAACTCGACGTCCGGATAGATGTTCTTGGCGGCGCAGAAGTCGAGCATTTCCTGGGTCTCTGGGATGCCGCCGATGGCCGAACCGCCGACCGCTCGGTTCCACCAGATGATGTTGAAGCCGGTGAAGCCGGGCATCGGCGTCAGCGCCCCGACAATCACCATCCGGCCAGAGCGGCCGAGCAGCTGGAGATAGCCGTCGATCTCGTGGCTGACCGGAATCGTATTGAGGATGAAGTCGAAGCGCGTCGCGGCGGCTTTCATCTGCTCGGCGTCGGTCGAGATGATGACGTCATGAGCGCCAAGCTCACGGGCGTCCTGTCCCTTGCTCGGTGTCGTCGTGATCATCGTGACGTGAGCCCCGAGCGCTGCGCCGAGCTTCACGCCCATGTGGCCGAGGCCGCCCAATCCGACGACTGCCATCTTCGTGTTCGGCCCGACATTGTACTGGCGAAGCGGCGAATAGGTCGTGATCCCCGCGCACAGCAGCGGCGCGACTTTGCTGACGTCCATGCCTTCGGGCACCTTGCAGCAGAAGTGGTCGCGAACGACGATATGGTCGGTGTAGCCGCCCTTGGAAATCGTGCCGTCGTGATAATCCGCGCTGTTGTAGGTCTGGACGCATCCCTTGCGGCAGAAGACTTCCCAGCCCTCGAGGCACTGGTCGCACTCCATGCAGCTGTCGACCATGCAGCCGACGGCAACGGTGTCGCCGACACGGTGCCGGGTGACCTCGTCGCCGACCGCGGTGACGGTGCCGACGATCTCGTGCCCGGGAATAACCGGATATTTGGTTCCACCCCAGTCATTGCGGCAGGTGTGCAGGTCGGAATGGCAAATGCCGGCGTAGGTGATCTTGATTGCGACGTCGTCGGGCCGAAGGGCGCGGCGCTCGAACTCCATTGGGCGAAGCGGCTCGTCGGGCGCATCTGTGCCCCAACCCTTTGCCGTCGTCGGACCGTGAGTCTGTTCCGAAGTCGTGGTGGGTTCAGCAGTCGTCGCCATGTCGGCCTCCTTATCTCGCGCGGTCGAGTACCCTTCTTGCCTGCACAAGATGCGGCCGGTCGACCATCCGGCCTCCTACTGACAAGACGCCGGCACGAGGCTCGGCGTCGAATGCCTCGACGATAGCGCGGGCATGCTCCACTTCGCCCGCGGACGGGGTGAAAGCGGCATTGATTACGCCGACCTGAGCGGGGTGGATCGCGAGCTTGCCGGTAAAGCCCTCGCGAGCGGCTGCCTGGGCCTCTGCGCCGAGGCCTTCGGCATCGCGGAAGTCCGCGAAGACTCCATCGACCGGTTGAACGCCTGCGGCGACTGCCCCGGCAAGGCACAGGGAGCGAGCGAGCCTGTAGGTGTAGCTGAGCGTGCCGTCTGAATCGTACTTCGACGATGCGCCGAGCGCCGCCGACAAGTCTTCCGCGCCCCAGCTCATGGCCGTGAGCGGCGACTTCGGGTCGCGATAGCTCAGCATTCCGAACAGGCTCGCCGCGGTCTCGGTGACGATCGCGTGGATCGGGATGTTGCCGGTGCGGTGGGCCAGTTGAGTGACGTCCGAACCTCCTTCGGCCTTCGGCAAGACTATGCCGTGGAGATCGGCCATCCCGATGACGTCCAGGTCATCCTTGTGATGCTCGCTGCCGAGCGGATTCACGCGCACCCACCATTGCGGGCCGGCCGAGCGCTTGCCGAGGTTCTTCAGGATCTGCCTCGCCGCAGTCTTTTGCTCCGGGGCGACGCTGTCCTCGAGGTCGAAGATGACGGCGTCGGCCTCGCTCTCGATCGCCTTTGCGATCTTCTTCTCGCTGTCCGCCGGCACGAACAGCCAGCTTCGAGGTTCGGTCATCGCGGCGTCTTCAGCAGCAGAGCCGAGCGGGTGCATTCGCACACCAACTCGCCGCGCTGGTTGAAGCTTCGGTGCGCCCAGGTGACGATCCCCGCATTCGGCCGCGACTTGCTCTCGCGGACCTCAAGGCATTCGCTCTCGGAGCTCAGCGTGTCGCCGATGAACACCGGCTTTGGAAAGGTCAGCTTGTCGTAGCCGAGGTTGGCAACGAGCGTGCCGAGCGTCGTGTCGTTGACGCTGACTCCGATCATCAAGCCGAATGTGAAGACCGAATTGACGAGCGGCTTGCCGAACTCGGTCTTGGCTGCGGCCTCGTGGTCGATGTGCAGCGGCTGAGGATTGTGGGTCAAAGTGGAAATCAGCAGATTATCGGTCTCGGTGACCGTCCGCGAGATCGAGTGCTCCACGCGGTCCCCGACCTTCCACTCGTCGAAATAGCGCCCTGCCATAACTGGCGCTCTACGGAGCAGCCGAGCGCTTGCCAAGCGGCAGTGCCACGCCGCTCGTCGGAAGCGCGTTGAAGTCGCCCATTCCGATCGCATCGACCCGATTGCGATCGGCCGGAACGGACGGTTCATCCGTGGAGCAAAATCTCCGCGGCGGCTTCCGTGATCGCCGAGCCATCCAGGCGGTAGGCCGAGTAGAGATCGGCGAGATTGCCGGTCTGGCCAAAGCGCTCGACGCCGAGCGGGGCCACGCGTTGGCCAAGGACTCCGCCAAGCCAGGAAAGGGACGCAGGAGCAGCGTCGGCGATCGTCACGAGGCCGGCGCTGCGGCCAAGCTGGGACAGCAATTGCTCGATATGGCTCGGATTGTGATCCCCCTGCCAGCGCGCGGTCTGGCCCGCGGTCCAACCGCGATGGAGGAGGTCCGGTGAAGTCACCGATAAAAGTCCGAGGCCCGGAATGTCTTCCCGCAATTCCTCCCAGGCCGCGAGCGCCTCGGGCATGACGGCGCCCATCGCGACGATCGCCGCTTCGGAACCGGCGGCCGGTGCCCTTAGCCAGTATCCGCCTTTCAGCGCAGCTTCGCGCCAGTCGTCGTTCTCGCGCTCGACCTGCGTGACGGTTCGGGTCGAAAGGCGAAGATACGTACTTTCGCCATTCGGATCGTCGATCAGCCGGAACGCCAGTTCTATCATTGCCGCCAACTCGTCCGCATAGCTGGGCTCGTAATGGCGAAGGCCCGGCTGGCCGAGCGCGATGAGGGGCGGGTTGATCGACTGGTGCGCGCCGCCTTCCGGGCCGAGCGTGATTCCGCTGGGCGTCGCGACGAGCAGGAACCGCGCATCCTGGTAACAGGCGTAGTTCAGGGCATCGAGCCCACGAGCGATGAAGGGATCGTAGAGCGTCCCGATCGGAGCAAGGCGCGCTGCGAATTGATCGCCGGCCAGGCCAGCGGCCGCGAGCATCAGGAAAAGGTTATTCTCCGCGATTCCCAGTTCGATATGCTGACCTTTGTTGGCGGACGACCACTTTTGCGCTGAAGCAATCTTTTCCAGAGCGAAAATATCGTCGATACCCTCGCGCCGGAACAGACCGCGCTGGTTCACCCAGGCCCCGAGGTTGGTCGAAACTGTGACGTCGGGTGAGGTCGTGACAATCCGGTCGGCGAGCGTTCCACCCGACTTCGCGATCTCCAGCAGGATGCGGCCGAATGCCGCCTGGGTCGACTGCTCCGCGCCGGACGGAGCCGGAATGGGCGGCACTTCGATCTGGCCGAAGGAGCGCTGACGCTTCTCGCGGGTGACTCGGCTGTGCTCGATGAGAGCCTCGACTCCAGGCCGCTCATTGTCGCCGACAGCTTCGAGCCGCTCCCATTCACGACCCTCGGCCACTCCCATGGCCTCGCGCCAGGCTGCCATCTGGGTTGGGTTCATCAAGCCCGCGTGATTGTCCTTGTGACCGGCGAAGGGGAGGCCGTTGCCCTTGATTGTCCAGGCGATGAAGAAGGTCGGGACATCGTCCTGAGCGGCATCAAACGCCTCGACGAGCGAGCCCATGCAGTGACCGCCAAGGTCGCTGAACAAGGAAGCAAGCGCCGCATCGTCATTTGCCTTGAGGAAGGCGGACGCGCTCTTGCCGAGGTCCGCCTCGATCCGCTTCCGCAGCGCTCCTCCACCCTGATAGTGAAGAGCTGAGAGCTCGGCATTGCCGAGGGCATCGAACCAGGACTTGAGCTTCGGGTGAGCTTCGAGCGCCGCTTTCAGACGCTTTCCGTATCGCAGCTCGACGACCCGCCAGCCGCAGGAGCGGAAAATCTCATCGAACCGCTCGAACATTCGGTCCGCGCTGGTCGCATCGAGACTCTGGCGGTTGTAGTCGAGGATCCACCAGAGGTTGCGGACGTCGTGCTTGGCACCCTCGATCAGCGCCTCGTAGATATTGCCTTCGTCGAGTTCAGCATCGCCGACCAAAGCGACGAAGCGGCCGCGATCGGCCTCGTCCATCATGCCGTGCGCGGTCAGATAATCCTGGATCAGGCTCGAGAAGGCGGTGATCGCGACGCCGAGACCGACCGAACCCGTCGAAAAGTCGACCGGGATCCTGTCCTTGGTCCGGCTCGGATAGCTCTGGGCACCACCGAAACCGCGAAAGTTCTCCAGTGCTCCGCGGCTCTGGCTACCCAAAAGATAGTGGATTGCGTGAAGCACCGGCCCCGCATGCGGCTTGACCGCGACGCGATCGTTCGGCCCGAGCGCGTGAAAGTATAGCGCCGCCATGATCGTCGTCATCGACGCGCAGCTCGCCTGATGACCGCCGACTTTCAGCCCGTCATGATTGTCGCGAACGTGGTTGGCGTTGTGAATCGTCCACGCCGACAGCCAGCGCAGCCTTTGGTCGAGGATTCGGAGCGCGTCGATGTCGGTCGTAACGGGTTTCAGCATTCGGCTCGACTAGACCAGCCGAACGGCAGCGGGAAGCTGCCTAGCGAAGCACCATCCTGTCGTCCTTGATCTCGACCGTCTGGAATTGTCGAAGGAAGCTCTGGCCAAGCAACGACTGCTCGCCTCCGTCGAGGATCACCGCCGGCATCTGCCGGGCCGTCTGCTTGCCGAGCCTGACCGTATCGAGCGTGACGAACTCGCCCTTCACATCACCGCCCGCGCCTTCGCCGACGACGTCGAACATTCCGACGGATACGGTGAGCCCCGCGCGCCTTGCATCGTCGCGCGACAGGGCAATGCCACTGGCGCCGGTATCGACGAGGATGTGGACCGGCATATTGTTGATCTCGACATCGGCGTAGAAGTGCCCGTCCGGCTGCCGTTTCAGCTCGACGACATCTTGCCCGGCGTAGCTGTTGTCGTTGACCTCGCTTCCCTTGTCGAGGATCTCGGCCTGGTAGGACTTCTTGCGATCAAACGCATTCGCGGCACCGTTGCTCGCGCTGGTGTTGGTCACGCTTCGTGAACTGCAGTTGCTTAGAACCGCGCCGAAGAAACCGGCGAAGAGCAGGAAGATCAAGTACGTCCTGGCCATCTGACGAGGATTAAGGCGGCGCGGTAAAGAAACGTCTAAGTCGCCCCGCTCGCCCATGGCGGAGGTCCGCGGCCCGGACCCGATGTCACCGCGACCTGCCTTTAGGCGGTACGCGGCTCTCCCGCCATTTCCTCAACCGGCTCCAGTTCAGGATTGGTCGAAAGGAATGTGAATGGGATGGCGAAGGCCAGGAGCGCGATCGTCGCGATCAGCGCCCAGCCACCACCCAGAGCGGCAGGGATCATCGCCGTCGCCGACGCGAGCAGGATCAGCGCAATGAAGGTGAAGACTCCCGATGCCTCGCGTTCGAAGTGACGGAGGCGGCCACGGTCGGAGAAAAGCAGGCTGAGCTGACCCAGCGTCCGGCTGCAGGTGCGCTCGCACAGGGAAGGCACCAGAGCGTGGATCACACAGGCCAGCCCCGCGCCCACGGTGACGAAGCCGACCATCAGCGCGAAGCGCATGTGCTGGAGATAGCTTTCCCCAGCAGACAACAGATGGTTCCTGCTACCCTGCAGCATGATCGTTCTCCGTCTCCAAGCAACGGGCAAGACCGGGTCATAGTCAAGCGGGTGGACATTCTATTGGCGCACAATTCGTTCGCTACGGCGCTGAAATGCGATAGTCGCCGATCTGAATCTCCGACCCATAGTCGGCGAAATCGCCGTCGGCCCGCTTGCGGCGGAATTCGCCCCAGTTGATCGGCCGGTAGTGCGGGTCGGCTGCCCCGAGCGGTGCAATGATCGCGTGATAGGACGGGTTGCAGAAATAGGGGAACGAGAAGCGGTCGACCTGGTCCATCGCAATGACCCGGTGTTGCGGGGCCTCGTAGAGGTCGTTGGACCAGACCTGCATCATGTCGCCGATGTTGATGACGAAGGCGTCGTGGATCGGCGGAATTCCGTACCAGTGGCCGTCGCGGTAAACCTGAAGGCCCGCCGTATCGCTCTGCCAGAGGAGGGTCAGCGCTCCCGCATCGCTGTGGTGATGAACGCCGAGGCCAACCTTGTCCGACTGCTCGCCGGCCATCGGGTCCTCGACGGTGTAATGGTTGAGGCGAAGGAAGCTGCTGTGCGTCCGGCTGAAGGCCCCGGAGATGGAATCGGATGCTCCAAGGCCTTCGCCGATTGCTCGAAGGAGCAGTGCGGTGACCCGGTCCGCGGCACAGACATAGGTTTCGATCGCAGAACGGAATCGCATCGGCTGGTCGGGCCAGCGCGTGCGCCCTTCGAAGGCGTCACCGCTCGGCTGCTGGCCCGTCGCATCGGGGCCGATGTCGAAGACTTCCTTTTTGTCGCGAGCGTTCTTGGTCAGCTCGCGGTCGTAAAATCCCCAGGGATTCTCGATTGTGCGGAGATAGGCGCGCTTTGCCTCCCGCGGCTGCGCGAAAAAGGAGCGAGCCACCGAAAGCGTACCGGTCAACACCTCTTCCGGAACGCCATGGCCGCGGACCTGGAAGAAGCCCCAATCTCGGCAGGCACCGGCGATTTCATCGATGACCTGCGCCCAAGGCGCCGACAAATCGATGACCGGAACGGTCCCGAGCTTTAGTATGTCTGCGACCGGTGCGAGATCGAGGTTCGCGGTCGCCACGGCGGCTAACTCAGCAGTCGAAGCGGGTTCTCGATCAGCGGCTTCATCGCCTGCATGAAGCTCGCCGCATCCCAGCCGTCGACGACACGGTGATCGCAGCTTAGCGACAGGTTCATCCGCTTGCGGATTTCGATCTCGCCGTCGATCGGCACGATCTTCTCTTCGACCTTGTTGACCGCGATGATCGCGACTTCCGGGCGGTTGATGACCGGGGTCGAGGTGATGCCGCCCATCGGGCCGAGGCTCGACAGCGTGATCGTCGATCCGCTGAGCTCTTCGCGCGTTGCCTTGCCGGTGCGCGCGGCGTCGGCGAGCCGGGTGATCTCGCGGGCGAGGTCCCAGACGCTCTTGTCCTGGGCATCGCGGATGACAGCGACCATCAGTCCGTTCGGCGTTTGCGTCGCCATTCCAAGATTGAGCGCGCCGTGGCGAGTGATGACGTTCGCTTCGTCGTCATAGGTCGCGTTGAGCATCGGAAATTCCGGAAGTGCGCGCGCCATGGCGGTAATCAGGAAGGGAAGGAGGGTCAGCTTCGGGTTTGAGCCGCGGTCGGCGTTCATCATCGCGCGCGTTTCTTCGAGCGCGGTGACGTCAAACTCTTCGACCAAGGTGAAGTGCGGGATTCGGCGCTTCGCTTCCTGCATGTTCTCGGCGATCTTGCGGCGGAGGCCGACGACTTTGATCGTCTCGTCCCTGCGCGGAGCGCCGCTGCCACGGCTGGAAACGCTCCCGCCGTTGTAGAGCAGGTAGGCGTCGAGGTCGGAGTGGCGGACGCGGTCGCTCGTCGTCTTCACGTCGCCAAGGTCGATCCCGAGATCGCGGGCGCGCGCTCGAACCGCCGGCGAGGCGAGAACATGCGCTCCACCTGCCTCCTTCTTGGCGACTTCCGGCTCGACCCTCGGCTCCGGAGCGCGCGGCGCGTCGGTCGGCGCTTCCACCGCCGTGGTTGGAAGTTCGTCCGCCTGAGCTCGCGTCGGCACCTCGGCACCGTCAGCGATCGGAACTTCCTCCTGCGCGGCAGCAGAAGGAGGCGTTTCGGCCGGAGCCTCTTCGCCTTCGGTCTCGATCACCGCCAGTACCGACCCGATCGGAATCTGGTCGCCGACCTCGCCCGCAAGCTGCACGACCCTGCCGGCCACCGGGGATTCCATCTCCACCGTCGCCTTGTCGGTCATCATGTCCGCGATCTGCTGGTCTTCGGAGATCGTGTCGCCGACCTTCACGTGCCAGGCGACGATCTCCGCCTCGGCAATGCCT
>DASSFK010000149.1:0-2602 GCA_035694565.1 Sphingomicrobium sp. | reverse complement strand
CTGACCGACCTGGTTGGAAATCGTATCCAGCTCGTCGGTGACGATCTCTTCGTGACCAATGAGAAGAGACTGGCGGAAGGCATTGAAAACGGGATCGCAAATTCGATCCTGGTGAAGGTGAACCAGATCGGCACTCTCACCGAGACAATCAATGCGGTTCGGCTCGCGCAGACGTCGGGATACACCGCAGTCATGTCGCACCGGTCGGGCGAGACGGAAGATTCCACGATCGCTGATCTCGCGGTCGCTTTGTCGTGCGGACAGATCAAGACTGGCAGCCTCGCGCGTTCCGATCGTACCGCCAAGTACAACCAGCTGCTGCGGATCGAAGAAGAGCTTGGCGATACAGCGCGTTATCCGGGGATTAAGGCACTGAAGGCTTACAAGCCCGCCTAATCCACAGGATTATCCACCAAAGCACCATTTTCCCTTGCGTTCACGAGGGCTTCGTGATTCTTAAGAATCTGTGGCGGGTGGCAATCGTACTTTCGGACTGATGCGCCGGGTCTTCTGGCCCGCGCTGGCGCTGATCATTGTCGGCAATTTCGCCGGCTATGCCGTCGCCGGCCCGAACGGGCTGCTCGCCTGGGGCGGCTATCATCGCGACCTACAGGTGCGGAAGGCGGAGCTGGCGCGGCTCGAGGCTGAAAAGTCGGAGCTGCGGCATCGCTCGGCCCTGCTCGATCCCCGCAAGGCAGATCCGGATCTCGCCGATGAGATGGTTCGCGACAAGCTCGGCCTCGTGCGTCCCGATGAGGTGATCATCCCGCTCGACCAGTGATCGGGCATGTCCTTCTCGCACTGGCTGCAATCTTTGGACCGGCCAAAATGCCGCCGATCGATGAATGCGTTGCCGAGCCTTCGTTCCGGAAGTTTCGCGCCGAGCTCATCACGGCTGCCGAGAAGCGCGATATGGAAGCCGTCATTCGCGCTCTCGACGACAAGGTGCTGGTTGATTTCGGGGGCGGTTCCGGCAAGGCCGCATTTCGCGAAAAATGGACGTCCACCGATTCAAAGGAGGTCGATCTCTGGACTGAGCTGAAGGAATCGCTGGCGCTGGGTTGTGCGATCCGCGACGGCGTCGCCACCGCGCCTTCGCTTTCGATGCAGCTCGATCCCGATGCGGACCTATTCGAACTAGCTCTCGCCAAGCCCGGGACGGCTGTTCGGAGCGGGACAGGCAATGGCGGCACGGAAATTTCAACGCTCGACTGGGACGTAGTGACCGTCATCGCATGGTCGATGAGCGATCATTCCGTCGAGGTGAGGCTGCCGGACGGCCGCACCGGTTTCGTGAACGCTGGACAGCTCAGAACCGCCGGGGACTATCGCCTGACGATGGAGAAACGCGGCGGCGATTGGCGCATCACCGCTTTCGTCGAAGGCGACTAGGGTTTCGCGGCATTGCCGCCCGCAGCGACGCAACCTATAGACCCCCCGCTCATTCAATTCGCGCGATAAAGAGGGTCAAACGTGGCGCGTTCCGCAAAGCCGAAAGCCGCTGCAGCCGCAGCACCGCATATTCCGAACAGGGAACGCCCCGCAGAGCCCCAGCGATATAAGGCGACCAAGGACGAACTTCTCCAGTTCTACCGGGAGATGTTGCTCATCCGCCGCTTCGAGGAACGCGCGGGCCAACTCTACGGCCTCGGTCTGATCGGAGGGTTCTGCCACCTTTATATCGGTCAGGAAGCTGTTGCTGTTGGCCTCCAGTCGGCGATGACCGTCGGCAAGGACAGCGTCATCACCGGTTACCGCGACCACGGTCACATGCTCGCTTACGGCATCGATCCCAAAGTGATCATGGCCGAGCTGACCGGCCGCGCCGCTGGCATCTCCAAGGGCAAGGGCGGCTCGATGCACATGTTCAGCGTCGAGCATGGCTTCTACGGCGGTCACGGCATCGTTGGGGCGCAGGTGAGCCTCGGCACCGGCCTCGCCTTCAAGCATCAATATTCGAACGACGGCGGTGTGTGCCTGGCCTATTTCGGCGACGGCGCGGCGAACCAGGGCCAGGTGTACGAGAGCTTCAACATGGCCGAGCTGTGGAAGCTGCCGGTCATCTACGCGATAGAGAATAACCAGTACGCGATGGGCACGAGCGTCGAACGGTCTGCATCCGAGCCGCTGTTTTATCGCCGCGGCGAGAGTTTCCGGATCCCGGGTATCCAGGTCGACGGCATGGATGTGCTTGCCGTTCGCGGAGCCGCTGAGGAAGCGCTTGAATGGACCCGCTCCGGCAAAGGGCCGATCATTCTCGAGCTCAAGACCTACCGCTATCGCGGCCACTCAATGTCGGACCCCGCGAAGTACCGGAGCCGTGAAGAAGTCCAGGACTATCGCGAGCACCGCGACCCGATCGACCGCGCCGCCAAGGAGCTCGAGGGGATGGGGGTGAAGGAAGACGAGCTCAAGGCGCTCGACAAGGAGATCAAGGACATCGTCGTCGAAGCTGCAAAGTTTGCCGAGGAGGCGCCTGAGCCCGAGGCGAACGAGCTTTACACGGACGTCCTGGTGGAGACCTACTGATGGCGACCGAGCTGAAGATGCCGGCGCTGTCGCCGACGATGGAAGAGGGCACGCTCGCCAAGTGGCTCGTCAA
>DASSFK010000148.1:0-2512 GCA_035694565.1 Sphingomicrobium sp. | reverse complement strand
GCTGGCATGGGCCCGCTCTAGCAGGCGGGAACGCTGTCGCCGAGATGAAACAGAAGGACATTACAGCCTCATGACGCTACGGTGATATCGAGCGAAACCACTGGGGGAACCGGGTTGGCCAACGAAAATTCGAAAAACGGCAATGGAAGCAAAAAGCTGAAGGCCGAATCGGCGCCGCGGCCGGCGGCGACGCCCCGCGCTTCCAAGGCTTCCAAGGCTTCCAAGGCTCCTAAGGCGCCTAAGGCTCCAAGGCCTGCCAAGGCACTGAAGGCCGCCAAGCCTGCCAAGGCCGCGAAGACGACCAGGGTCGCCAAGGTTCAAAAGGTCGTGAAGACCGCGAAGGTCGCCACCGCCGCCAAGGTGAAGAAAGCGGTGAAGGGCGCGAAGACAATCGCGAAGAACCCGATGGCGACCGAAGTCGTCGCGGCGACCCTGGTGGCCGCGGCAGCGGCGATGCGCGATCCGAAGAAGGCAAGGGCGCTCGCGCTCGAAGCGGCCGACGACCTCAAGAAGGCCGCCAGGTCCGGAGTCGACGGCGGTGCCCTCTGGCAGCTCGCCCTCGACGTCGCCCGCAGGAGCATCGACCAGATCGGCAACGAAGGCGGCGGCGGAAAGAAAGCGAAGAAGAAGGCGAAGAAGGCCGCCAGGAAGAAGTGATCCCGGCGGCGGAGCGGCTCTATCTCGACGACCTGTACCTAGGTCAGCGCTTCGCCAGCGAGCCGCACCGCCTCGACGCCGAGCAGATCAAGCGCTTCGCCGCCGAGTTCGACCCTCAGCCCTTTCACTTGAGCGAGGAAGGCGCTGAGGGAACCCTGTTCGGATCTCTCGCCGCGAGCGGCTGGCACACGGCGGCGCTGACGATGCGCATGCTCGTCGAGAGCGTTCCGCTCGCAGACGGCCTGATTGGAGTCGAGCTCGAGCTCAGCTGGCCAAAGCCGACGCGCCCAGGAATGACGCTTCAGGTCTTCAGCGAGATCGTCGACATCAAGCCCTCGCGGTCAAAGCCGGACATGGCGATCGTCACCATGCGCAACGAAACCCGCGACCAGGACGGCGAAGTGCTACAGCTGTTCAAGGTGAAGATGCCGGTGTTCAGGCGCTCGGCCCAATGAGCATCGTCCGTCATTGCGGCATGCCCGTGAACAAGGAAAGTTTTGGGAGACGGACCATGAACTCTTCGACGCACTGGTTGGCCCTTCTCGCGGCCGGGTTGCTCGCCGCGACGCCGGTTGCTGCAAAAGTCGAGCCGTTCCCGGCCGGCTTCAGGTCCCGCGACCTTCCCGTGGACGGTGCGGTGATTCACACCCGCATTGGAGGGCAGGGACCGACGGTCGTGCTGTTGCACGGCTTCGGCGACACCGGCGACATGTGGGCGCCCCTCGCCGCCCGGCTGGCCAGCAAACATACGGTCGTGGTTCCGGACCTTCGCGGGATGGGCCTCTCGTCGCATCCGGAGACGGGCTACGAGAAAAAGAATGAGGCGCTCGATGTCGCGGCCGTCCTTCACGCGCTCGGTCTGGACGGTCCCCTGGTGCTGGTCACTCACGATATCGGCAACATGGTCGGTTACGCCTTCGCCGCGCAAAACCGGAGCCGGGTGACGCGCTGGGTGGTGATGGATGCGCCTCTTCCCGGGCTCGGTCATTGGGACGACGTGGTGAGGGACCAACGGACGTGGCACTTCGATTTTTACGGTCCCGACGAGGAGCGACTGGTGGCGGGACGAGAGCGCATCTATCTCGACCGCTTCTACAACGAGCTTTCGGCTGATCCGAAACATGTCGATGAGGCGACGCGCCAGCACTATGCGGCGCTCTATTCACGCGCAAACGCGATCCACAATGCCTTCGCCCAGTTCGCCGCCTTCCGCCAGGATGCGAAGGACAATCAGGAATTCCTTGCCGAGGGAAAGCTGACGATGCCGGTACTGGCGATCGGCGGCGAGAAGTCGTTCGGAAAGGGTTTCGCGAACGAGATCGCGTTCGCCGCGACCGATGTTCGCGCGCTCAGCATCCAGAATTCGGGCCACTGGCTGATGGAGGAACAGCCCGATGCGACCATGGCTGCAATCCTCAGCTTCATTTCAGAGGCGGCGAAAAACTGAGAAGGCATTGCCTCCAGTGTATTACTATGATAATACACTATCGAAGGAGTCACGCGATGTTTGAAGACCCACGCGCAAAGCGGACCGCAATCGCCGCTGCCATCGGCGCGGTCGTGGCAATCCCGCTACCGTTCATCGGACCGATCCTCGGCGCTGTCGTTGGCGGTGGCATCGGCTATTTCACGGCTCAGCCGCGGGGCTGAACTTTCGTTGACCGGCAGCGATTGACGGCCGCTTCCAGTCGCCCCAACATGCCCCCTCCATTGAGGGGGATAAGAATGAAGAAAGTCGTTTTGGTTGCGTCCGCGTTCGCGTTCAGCTCGCTCGCGCTTTCGCCCGCGTACGCCGGCGAGAAAGCCAAGAAGGAATATGTCGTCGTCAATGAGGAATTCGGTGTTCCGGTCTTCC
>DASSFK010000147.1:0-4495 GCA_035694565.1 Sphingomicrobium sp. | reverse complement strand
TACCGGCTCATGCTGCGCAATGGCGCGGTTCGCGAGCTTCTCGAGCGTTTCCTGCCGGACCTGATCGAGTGCCAGGACAGCTACAATCTTCCCTGGGCGGCGATTGGGCATCGCAAGCGCCATCCCGACACGGCGCTGGTTGGCGGCTATTTCACCGACTTTCCGACGGTCTATGTCGAGCGGCCCTTCTCGAAGGTGATGCCCCGCGTCCTCGCCGGAGCGGCGAGCCGGATTTGCTACAATTATTGCGGTCACCTTTACCGCCGCTTCGACGCGGTCTTCGCGCTCAGCGAGAATGGAGGTGCGACCAAGCTCCGCTCCTACGGCGTCGAGGATGTCGGCATTGTCCCGCTAGGCGTCGAACTCGGGGATTTCGGCCCGGCGCTGCGCGATTCGAAGCTGCGCCGCTCCGTTGGTGTTGCCGATCATGAGCCGCTGCTGATCTATGTCGGCCGGCTCGATGCCGAGAAGAAGCCGCACATCGTCGTCGATGCGTTCCGCCGGCTCCCGGAGTCGCTCGGGGCGCAACTGGTGCTGCTGGGTGAAGGCCCGCTCCGCGAGGAAATCGAGGCGCTCAAGGATCCGCGGATCCATACTCCCGGCTTCGTTCGCGACCGGCTCCAGCTGGCGCGCTGGCTGGCGAGCTCGGACGTCTACGTGTCCGGAATGGCCGACGAGACGTTCGGGGTATCGATCGTCGAAGCTCAGGCATCCGGCCTGCCAGTGGTCGGCGTAGCCGCCGGAGCAATGGTGGACCGAGTCACGGACGCCATTGGAAGGCTCGGTCCGGTCGATAACTCGGCGGTGATGGCCGCGAATATTCTCTCGGTCTGGAACGGCGATCGGGTGACAATGAGCGAGATCGCGCAGGCGGAAGCGCACCAGTACAGTTGGGACCGGAGCATGGAAGCATTGTTCGGCCAGCTCTACCGTCAGGCCTTCGGCGCCAGGGCCCGGAGGGTCATTGCACCCGAGGCGGTTCGAACGCCGCTGGCCGTTCCCGCCGAATAGCTCCCCTTTGCGGGGCGAGTGCGTCCGTGGCAGAGCGCTTGTGTGGATGCACCTTACGAACTTCTGGAGACGCTTGAGCCCGGGATCGCGCGGGTGCTGGCGCACAATCCGTCGGCGTTCACCTATTACGGGACGCAGTCCTATCTCATCGGGGACGAGGAAGTCGCGGTCATCGATCCAGGACCCGACCTCGACGAGCATGTCGAGGCTTTGGTCCGGGCGATCGGCGGGCGCCGCGTGGTCGCGATCATGTGCACGCACACCCACCGCGATCATAGTCCTGCAGCGAGGCCGCTCGCGAAATTGATTGACGCCCCGATCATCGGCTGTGCGCCGCTTGCGCTCGAAAGCGTTGGGCCCCGCGCGGACGCTGCATTCGACGGCGATTATCGGCCGGACCGGATCCTGGAGGACGGCGAGAGCATCGAGGTCGACGGCCGAAGCATCGTTGCGCTCGCGACTCCAGGGCACACGTCCAATCATCTCTGCTTTGCGGTCGAAGGTGCGCTGCTGACCGGCGACCATGTCATGGGCTGGTCGACGACGGTCGTCGTTCCGCCCGATGGTGAGATGGCGGCGTACATGGCCAGCCTCGACAGGCTGCGGCAGCGCGAGGATCGTGTCTTCTATCCCGCGCACGGCCCGCCCGTGACCAACCCGCAGCAATATGTGCGCGGGTTGATGGGCCATCGCATGCAGCGGGAGAAGCAGATCCTTCGCCTGGTCGGCGAGAAGCCGCGCGATATTCCGGATATCGTTGCCAATGCCTATCCCGGCCTCGACCCGAGGCTGGTCAATGCGGCTGGCGGATCGGTTCTCGCCCACCTGCTGGACCTCGAGAAGCGCGGGCTCGTTGTGCAAAGCGAACAGCAATGGTCGAAAGCCGCCTAAGCAAGCCTCTCGCGATCGCAGCGATCATCGTCGCGCTGGTGCTCGGCGTGCTGCTTGGAATGGCGTCCGGACTGGTCGACCGAATTTTCGGCGGGCCCGACCCGAAGACCATTGCGACGTCGAGCCTGGAATCGATGCGCGCCCAGAACCGGCTGATCACTTTCGTTGCCCGCTACGTCTCCGTCGTCAGCAGCGAGCAGGCGAGGCTCGGCGGGCTCGTCAGCACGGAACGGACGCTAATCCTTCCGGGCAACGTCCGCTACGAGGTCGATCTATCGAAGCTTCAGCCCGACGACGTTCGCTGGGACGCTGGATCGCAGACCCTGAGCGTCCGCATTCCCGACGTCGAAATCGCCGGACCCGAAGTCGATCTCAAGGCTGCTCGTGAATATGGCTCGGGCGGGGTTCTCGCGAACCTGACCGACGTCGAAACCCAGCTCGACGCCACCAACCGAGCCCGCGCTGTCGCCGATTTGCGCAAGCAGGCGCAGGCCGAGCTTCCAATGCGGCTGGCGCGTGACTCCGCCCGTCAGGCGATCGAGAGGAGCTTCTCCATGCCGCTCAAGGCCGCGGGCTTCGCGAACGCGAAGGTCGTCGCGCGTTTCGGGTTCGAAGAAAGCGCCGCCGATCCTTCCTATATCGACACATCGACACCATATAATGAGGCCATCGCAGAGGCGGAGCGCAGGCGCGCTCAGGGGAATTAGATGACCGTACAAACGCCGAGCCTGAAGGGCCTCGACCTCCTCGCCGAAATCGAGCGGCTGAAGCGCGAGCGCAACGCCGTTATCCTCGCGCATTACTATCAGAAGCCCGAAATACAGGACCTGGCGGACTTCGTCGGCGACAGCCTCGATCTGTCCCGCAAGGCGGCCGCGACGGATGCGGACGTGATCGCGTTTTGCGGTGTTCGCTTCATGGCGGAAACGGCGAAGATTCTGAGCCCGCAGAAGACTGTGATCCTTCCCGACATGGACGCCGGTTGCAGCCTCGAAGACAGCTGCCCTCCGGACCAGTTCGCGGCCTTCCGCGCCGCTCACCCGGACCATATCGCGCTGACCTACATCAACTGTTCGGCGGCGGTGAAAGCGCTGAGCGACATCATCGTCACCAGCTCCTCGGCAGCGGTCATCCTCGATCAGATCCCGAAGGACCAGAAGATCATCTTCGGTCCGGACCGGCATCTCGGCGGCTATCTCGCGCGCAAGTTCGACCGCGACATGTTGCTGTGGCCGGGGGTGTGCATCGTCCACCAGGCCTTCAGCGAGACGGAATTGCTGAAGCTCAAGGCCGAGCACCCGGATGCGCCGGTCGCCGCGCACCCGGAATGTCCGCCGCACATCATCGACCATGCCGACCTCGTCGGCTCGACCAAGGCGATCCTCGACTTCGCCTTGAGCTCGCCGGCGCAGACGATCCTCGTCGCAACCGAACCGCACATCATCCACCAGATGGAAAAGGCGGCGCCGCAGAAGACCTTCATCGGAGTCCCCGGCGGCGACGGGAACTGCAACTGCAACATGTGCCCGTACATGGCGCTGAACACGCTCGAAAAGCTTTACGTCGCGCTCCGCGACCTCAAACCGCGCATCGATCTGTCGCAAGACGTCATGGACCGCGCCCGAGTGCCGCTCGACCGAATGCTCGACATGGCGGGGCGAACGGTAGGGCAGGGTGATGTCGGCAAGCCGATCATCGATCCGAGGATCAGCGGAGATTGAAGCAAATGCGGGGGAGCCGTTCTCAGGTACGTCCCGCCGATGGTCCTCGCCCTGGTCCTGGTCCTGGTCCGCTGCGTCGCTCTCTTTGTCAGCCCACCTGCCGGCACCGAAACCTAGCTCGCGACCCTGGCGATCGCCTCAAGCGTAACGGCATTGTTGTTCGGCAGGGTTGAGCAGCCGATGGCAGTGCGGGCGTGACGACCTTTTGTTCCCAGCCGCTCGATGATTAGCTCCGATGCGGCATCGATCACCTTGTGGACCTGCGAGAAACCGTCGGGGGCATTGACCAGTCCGCGCACCAGCAGGATGCCGGCGATCTTTGCTTCGCCACCGGCTGCTTCCGCGAGTAGAGCGAGTAGGTTGGCGGCCGCTCGCCGCGCCGCCTCCTGTCCTTCCTCGAACGACAAATCGGCACCGATCTTGCCAGTGATCATTGTTCCGTTCCGCGCGGAACTGATGGCCGAGAGGAATACCAGCTCGCCGCAGCGGGTGAAGGGCTCGTACAGTCCGACAGGATCGGGCGGTTTCGTCACCCGGCCAGCCGTATCCAGAGCACTGCGACGTACATGAAGATGTTCATGTAAGCCGTCGAGGAGAAGCCCGGCGCCCGGTAAAGCGGATGGATCCGGTAGCCAATCCAAAAGATCGTCCGGCAGATCACAAAAGTGATCGAAACCGCCGGAACATAGCTGATCCGCTCGATCGGGAGGCTTACCGAAAGCGCGCAAATGCCGACCAGGAAGCAGACGAACTGCTGCAGCGTGTTGTCCGCGACCCGCCCGTTCACGACCATCTTATGGCTTTCCTTGGCGAGCGTCGGGTCGATAGCCTCGCTCAAGAACCGCTCATTGCCGACGGCCACCAGCATGGCG
>DASSFK010000146.1:0-4285 GCA_035694565.1 Sphingomicrobium sp. | reverse complement strand
AGCTGCACGACCCTGCCGGCCACCGGGGATTCCATCTCCACCGTCGCCTTGTCGGTCATCATGTCCGCGATCTGCTGGTCTTCGGAGATCGTGTCGCCGACCTTCACGTGCCAGGCGACGATCTCCGCCTCGGCAATGCCTTCGCCGATGTCCGGGAGCTTGAACTCATATTTCGCCATCAGTCGGCCATCACTTTCTCAAGCGCCTTCTTCATGCGCTTCGGACCAGGGAAGTACGCCCATTCGTAGGCGTGCGGGTAGGGCGTGTCCCAGCCCGTCACGCGCTCGACCGGCGCTTCAAGATGATAGAAGCAGCGCTCTTGAACCAGGGCGCTCAGCTCGGCCGCGAAGCCCGATGTGCGCGGCGCTTCCTGAGCAATCAGGCACCGGCCGGTTTTCTCGACCGACTTTTCGATCGTCTCGATGTCGAGCGGAACGAGCGTTCGGAGATCGATGACCTCGGCGTCGATGCCTTGCTCCTCGACCGCGGCAAGCGCGACATGGACCATGGTGCCATAGGCAACGACGGTGAGCGCATTGCCTTCGCGTACGACGGCCGCCTTGCCGATCGGCACGGTGTAATGGCCTTCGGGAACCTCGCTCGCCGGATGCTTCGCCCAAGGCGTGACGGGGCGGTCATGATGACCATCGAACGGGCCGTTGTAGATGCGCTTCGGCTCGAAGAAGACCACCGGGTCAGGGTCCTCGATTGCCGCGATCAGCAGTCCCTTCGCATCATGAGGCGTCGAGGGAATGACGACTTTGATGCCCGCGATGTGGGTGAACAGGCTTTCGGGCGACTGGCTGTGCGTCTGGCCGCCGAAGATGCCGCCGCCGTAGGGTGTTCGGATGACCATCGGCATCGTCCACTCGCCGGCGGTTCGGTAGCGCATCTTCGCCACCTCGCTCACGATCTGGTCGTAGCCGGGGTAGATGTAGTCGGCGAACTGGATCTCGATCACCGGCTTGATGCCGTAGGCCGCCATGCCGACCGCTGTGGCGACGATGCCGCCCTCGCTGATCGGAGCGTCGAACGTGCGCTGCTTGCCGAATTCCTTCTGCAGGCCCTCGGTTACTCGGAACACGCCGCCGAAGAAGCCGACGTCCTCGCCGAACACGACGATGTCCTCGTCGCGGCGCATCATCACCTTGTGGGCGTCGTTGAGCGCCTGGATCATGTTCATGGTCGGCATCAGCGATTCTCGTCGAGCGCCAGGTCGCGCTGTTCGGCAATGTGCCACGGGATCTCGGCATAGACGTCCTCGAACATGCTGCCGATATTGTCCTTGCCCTGCTGCGGAAGGATGCCGAGCTTCTCGGATTCCTTCTGAGCGGCGCGTACGGCGGCGTCGCATTCGGCGGACATCGCAGCGTGCCGCTCCTCATCCCATTCGCCGATTGCGAGAAGGTGAGCCTTCAGCCGTTCGATCGGGTCGCCGAGCGGCCAGAGCCGAGCCTCTTCGGTCGGGCGATAGCCGGACGGATCGTCCGACGTGGAATGGCCTTCCGCGCGATAGGTGAAGAACTCGATCAGCGTCGGACCCTGGTTCGTTCGAGCCCGCTCGGATGCCCAGCGCACGGCCGAGTAAACCGCCAGTGCGTCGTTGCCGTCGACGCGAAGCCCGGCAATTCCGTAGCCGACGGCGCGCTGCGCGAACGTCGCGCGCTCGGCGCCGGCGATCCCGCTGAAGCTCGAAATCGCCCATTGGTTGTTCACGGTCGCGAGGATGACCGGCACGTTGTAGACGGCGGCGAAGGTCAGCGCGGAATGAAAGTCGCCTTCCGCCGTCGCGCCATCGCCGATCCAGCCCATCGCAATGCGGCTATCGCCCTTGATCGCCGCCGCCATCGCCCAGCCGACCGCCTGCGGATATTGCGTGCCCAGATTGCCCGAGATCGAGAAGAAGCCGTAATCCTTGTCCGAATACATGATCGGAAGCTGGCGGCCCTTAAGCTTGTCGCCCTTGTTCGAGTAAATCTGGTTCATCATGTCGACGAGCGGATAACCGCGCGCGACGAGAAGGCCCTGCTGGCGATAAGTCGGGAAGTGCATGTCCTCGCGGTCGAGCGCGGTCTGGGCGGAAACGGCAATCGCCTCCTCGCCCGTGCACTTCATGTAGAAGCTGGTCTTACCCTGTCGCTGCGACCGGTACATGCGGTCATCGAAGATGCGCACCGTGACCATGTCGCGAAGCATCTTGCGAAGCGTGTCCGGGTCGAGCTTCGGGTCCCAGGGCCCGACCGCTCGATTGTCCTCATCGAGCACGCGCACGAGGGATGTGGTCAACGGATGCGTCTCGGTCGCAGGAGCGGCGACATCCGGTCGCGGCGCAGAACCTGCGGCTGGGACTTTCACTCGGGAAAAATCGGGCTTGTCGCCAGGCCGAAACGGCGGCTCGGGCACATGCAGCGCGAGCTTCGGCCGGTTCGGCTTAAGCGGGGCGGGATCCTTGTCGCTCATTTGGATGAGGCGCTTAGTCCGGAGTCGGCAAAGCGGCAACTGGCGCGCGTTGACCTTCCAAGCAGGCGGAGGCTAGGGCGCTCGCCATGTCCGACGATATCGCTTCCACCGAGCTCCCCGACCGCCTGTCGCTCGATCCGCGCAGCCCGCATTTCAACGAGGACATCCTCAAGAAGGGCGTGGGCATACGCTTCAACGGGAACGAGAAGACCAACGTCGAGGAATATTGCGTATCGGAAGGGTGGATCCGCGTTTCGGCCGGCCGCAGCCGCGACCGCTACGGCAATCCAATGACCGTCAAGCTGAAGGGCAAGGTCGAGCCGTATATCCAGCCTGCCAGCGGCGAGGCTCAGGACGGAGAAGCGTCCGAGGGATAATGCGGGTGGCGGCGCTCCTGCCGTTTGTCCCACATCTTCTTCGCGGCCCAGCCGGCGCCTAGCGCCAACGCCAGCGGGCCAAGCCCGCGCCGTGCAACCGCTGCGACTCCTGCACCCATTAGAGCGCCCCTGAGGCCGCGATTACGGCCTGCCAACTTCTCTCCCAGATAGGCTCCGGCAAGCTTGCCCAACATGCAATGATCCTTCTCAAGCTGCGTTTCGCTAACAACGCGGCACTCCCACCCGCAAGTTCCGCGAGCCGAGTTGGGATTCTTCACCAAGCCTAGGTGGCAATTCCCGCCAACACTCTCCCAATTCGTGCCAGTTCGATCCGTTTTTCCCAGTTTTCTGGGATTGGCACGCCCCTTGAATAGTCTCTGGTACCGGCCCGCAACTGATGGAGCGGATCGGCAAAAAGGGAGATTTCAAATGTCCGGTCTGTCGATTTTCACTCGCAAGCTTACCGCGATCGCGGCAGCGCTTCTGGTGAGCTCCGTGGCGGTTAGCGCCGCGGTTGGCCCGGCCCAGGTTGCCAGCTCCGTCGCAGTGTCCCCCAATGCCTGAACTGGAAGTCATCCAAGCACAGGTACCGGTGAGGACGCCACGGCTGGTGAAGGAGCCTGAGGTCATGAGTTCCGGCAGCACCCCGCTCGCCACCTGGTTCAATGGTCCGGTTTTCAGCCGTGCGAGGGACATCTTCGCGGCGAACATGACCGATCTGCTGGACCGGGCCGAGGATCCCTCCCGGATGATCCGAATGATCATCCTGGAGATGGAGGATACACTCGTCGACCTTCGGGCAAGCGCAGCACGCTCGATCGCGGACGCCAAGGAAATGAAGCGCGCGGTCGGTCGGCTGGAAGAGCTGCAGATCGGCTGGAACGACAAGGCCGAGCTGGCTTTATCGAAGGATCGTGAGGACCTGGCGAAGCAGGCCCTGGTCGAAAAGCAGAAGGCGGCCGAGATGGCCGAGGGCCTTCGCTCGGAGATGGAGCAGATCGAGCAGGTGCTTCGGAGCTACGAGGTGGACATCACGAAGCTTCAGAACAAGCTTCGCGAGGCTCGCGCCCGGCAGAACGCCATCGCGGCGCGGCTCGAGAGCGCGGTCGCCCGCGCCAAGGCCCGCGAGATGATGCACGGCAGCCGTACGCTCGACGCGTTCGCCAAGTTCGAGGTGCTCGAGCGCCACGCAGATTTCGCCGAAGGCCGCGCGGACGCGCTGGGGATGACCGGCCCCAGGAGCCTGGAGGAAGAGATCGCCGAGCTTCGCGCCGCCGAAAAGGTCGACGCCGAACTGGAAGCCATGAAGGCCGCTCTCGCGGCACGGACCAAGTGAACGAAAGGGGTAGGGCGATGGCCCGCTACAATTACCGCTACTCGATGGATCGTCGTGAAAAGAAGCTCGCAGGTGTCTGCTCGACGATCGGTGACACGTTCAACATCGACCC
>DASSFK010000145.1:0-11258 GCA_035694565.1 Sphingomicrobium sp. | reverse complement strand
GACTTCCTCAGGCGCCGTTCATCATGGATTGTGGAGGAAACGCCTTTAGCCGCTGGGCGTTTGGACGGTGCCGGAAGACTCCTGACACCGGGTCACGATGGTACGGACGGCTTTTTCGTCGCACGGCTTGTTCGCCCATGTTAGAACCGCCGCGCTCGAGGAGATGAGAATGCGCCTATTGCCCCCCGTTTTGATCGCAGGTGCTGCAGCGGCGTTTGTCGCCACTTCGGCTGTCGGCCAGCGTCCGGACGACCAGATTCTCCCGCGTTCGATGGAGCTTCTAAAGCAGGGTAACGAGCATCTCGCGGCTGGACGGTTCGTGGAGGCGGACGAAGCATTGGAGACTGCGTTGGCGGTCGATCCGCGCAACCGGGCGGCATATAATTCAATGGCTCGTGTAGCACAGCGTGAGAAGCTGTTCGGTCAGTCCATCCGCTATACCAAGAAGGCGCTTCTGCTCGAGCCGAACGATCGCGACGCGATCGCAATCCAGGGCGAAGCGATGGTCGAGCTGGGCGCAGCGGCCCGCGCCAAGGAAAATCTCGCCAAGCTGCAGAAGCTCTGTCCAAGCGGCTGCGCCCAGCTGGCTGAGCTGTCGGCGACGATCTCGCGCGGACCGTCCGTCGCCTCGGCCAAGGCTCCGGATGTTCCAAAGAGCAACTAATCGCGGGCCGAGAGCTCGCGAGCGATAGCGACAAACTCCGAAACGCTGACCGTCTCGGCGCGGCGTGAACTGTCGACGCCGAGCTTCTCCAGGGTGTCGAGTGCGCGGGGCATCGCCTTGAGGCTCGATCTCAACATTTTCCGTCGTTGACCAAAGGCGGCTTCGGTCAGCTTCTCGAGGACCTTAGGGTCTACTCCAGCCGGCATTTCCTTCGGCACGATGTGGACGACTGCCGACATCACCTTTGGCGGCGGGACGAAAGCCGACCGGTGAACGTTGAGAACGATCCTCGCATCGGATCGCCACTGGGAGAGCACGGACAGGCGTCCGAAGTTCTTGCTTCCGGGTGCGGCGACGATCCGTTCCGCAACTTCACGCTGGAACATGAGGGTCAGCGACTGCCACCAAGGCGACCACGGTTCGCTCAGCCACCGCAGCAGGAGCGCCGTCCCGACATTGTAAGGAAGGTTGGAGATGACGTGCGCTCCATCACCTGCCTCCGAACGCTCGTCGATCTTCAGTGCGTCGGCATCGATCACCCGCAGCTTTCCCGGATATTTCGCCTCAAGGTTCGCAAGGGCGGGGAGGCAGCGCCGGTCCCGCTCGACCGCAACCACGGATGCACCTGTTTCAAGCAGGGCATGGGTCAATCCCCCCGGGCCCGGCCCGACTTCATAGGCCGTCTGACCCGACAGCGGCCCCGGCACGGAGGCGATCCGCGCGAGCAACTGCCGGTCAAGGATGAAGTTCTGTCCAAGTGCCTTGCTTGCCTGGAGCCCATGCCGCGCGATGACATCGCGCAGCGGCTCCGATCGTGACGTCACTCGACGAGTTCCCGGTTCGTTGCGCAGACGGCCGCCATCTGGATCGCGGAGCTCATTGGGCGAGGGTCGGCGACGTCCTGCCCGGCAATGTCGAAGGCGGTTCCGTGATCTGGCGCCGTGCGAATGATCGGCAGCCCGAGCGTGACGTTCACACCGTCCTCGAAGTGAAGAGCCTTCAGAGGGATGAGGGCCTGGTCGTGATACATGCAGAGTGCCGCGTCATAGCGAGCACGCGCCGCCGCATTGAACATGGTATCGGCAGGGTGGGGACCGGTGACCCGCCAGCCCTCTGCCCGGAGGGCAGCAATCGCCGGCTGGATGAGCTCGATTTCCTCGCGGCCCAGCATTCCGCCTTCGCCCGAGTGTGGGTTGAGGCCGGATACGGCCAGAGTCGGGTCCGTGATTCCGAAGTTGCGCTGGAGACCTCGCAAGGTCGTTCGACCGCGAGCCTCGATCAGCCCCGCCGACAGATGGCTGGATACCTCGGCAAGCGGGACGTGCGTAGTTACCGGGACCGTTCGCAGCGTCGGCCCCGCCAGCATCATCGCGACATTGCCTCGCGATACGCCGCAGCGCTCGGCGACGAACTCGGTTTGACCGGGGTGGGCGAATCCGATCGAGTAGAGCTGCTCCTTCGAGACCGGGCCGGTGACGACGGCAGCCGCAGAGCCCGACCGTGCAAGCCCAACGGCAATCTCGAGCGAATCGAGCGAGCAATGCGCTCCGGCCACCGTCGGATGACCAGGGAGGCTTTCCTCCGCCGCGGCGATCTGGATGACCGGCAATGCATAGTCGAAGGCCGCGTCCGCCTGACGGGGGTCGTCGATCAGCTCGATGGGACCGTCCCAGACACGCGCAATCGACCGCGAATCGCCGATCGCAACGAACGGCGGCAAATTGAACCTGGAACGCTCGTCCCAGCATTTGGCGACCACCTCCGGGCCGATGCCGGCCGGATCGCCCAGCGAGACGGCGAGGGGTCGGAAGGGAAAGCGATCCATCAACCCCGCCTATGGACCTCCAAGCTTAACGGTATTCGATCACCGCATCGCGGCGCAGGTCGCGCAGGTAGCGGCGAGCGCGAAGATTTACGCGCTCTTCGCTGAGCTGGTTGAAGACCTGGTCGAAGGTAGGCGCGGTCGGATCGGCCTCATCGCGGCCGCAGATCACAAGCGTCCGAACGCCTTCCTCGATCGATCCGAACGGACGGGTCGCCTGGCCGACCTGGAGCGGAAGCATGATCTCCTGAAGCGCCTGCGGAAGCTCGCGAAGGCGAATCTGGTCGCTGGTCACGACTTCGCCGTTGAACTGTGCAGCGATTCGATCGGCGCCGCCGCAGCCGCCGACGTTTCGGGCGGCTTCGGCGAATTTCGCGACGCGTTCCTCAGCCTGCGCCTTGGTTGTTCCCGCCGGAAAAGTGATGGAGACCTGTTTGAGGCTCAGCACCGCATTGCGCGGGTCGGCCGAGAGGATCTTGCGCGCGTCCTGAATCGCGATGATCGAAATGCCGCCCGGGACGGGGATCGGCGAGCTTATCTGTCCGGTGCCCATCGTTCGAAGGACGTTTGCAAGCTGCTCGGGAAGCTGTTCCGGCCGCACCCAGCCAAGGTCACCGCCTACCGCGGCAGTCGATGCTTCGGAATATTGGCGGGCGTATCCAGCAAAGGAGGCGCCCTGGCGAATCTGGGCGATGATCTGGTTGGCGTTGGCGACGGTCTGCTGCATCCGGTCGCTGGTTGACGACAGAAAGATTTCGCCGACTCGATATTCCTGCGAGCCCTTCGACGCGTTCAGCCTCTCGAGGACGGCCTTCACTTCGTCGTCGCCGACGCTGATCGTGTTCTCGATCTTCTGCTGCTGAAGGCGCCGCCAGGCGGTTTCGCCTTCGATCTGTCGGCGGAGCGAGCGGATCGATGAGCCGTTCTGGGTGAGATAGCCGGTCAGCTGATCAGGAGTCATCTTCACGCCCGAAGCCACGCGGTCGACGGTCCGAGCGATGTCCTTGTCCGTGACGGTGATCTCGGCCTGCTTGGCAGCCTGGACCTGCAGCGCCTCGTCGATCAGGTTGCGCAGCACCTGCTGCCGCAACTCGTCGATCTGGTCGGTCGGAAGCTTGCCGTTGTTCGCGATTGCAAGGAGCGCAAGCCGCTGATCGACGTCGGTCTGAGTGATGACCTCGCCATTGACGATCGCGGTTGCCTTTACCACCGACGGCATGGCCTGGCCGAAGATTTGAGGGTTGTCGGGCAGGCGAAGCGACGCGGCGCTGCTGCCGCTTGCCGGATCCGGGTTTGCTGCATCCTGAGCGGCTGCCGTGGTTGCCACGGCCAGCACGAGCGCCGCCGCTGCAAATCGTGCGCGGACAGGCAAGAATTCGAATGCTGCTGACAAGTCCTTAAAATCCCTTGTTGTTCAAACCATTGGGTGGGTAGGCGTTTAATCAGCCCCGCTGAACGCAGGCTTAGCGGCCGAGCCCCTTGAAGGACACTCGGAACGAGAAGGTGCTCCCCTCATCGAACCCGCCAACGCGTTCATAGTCCCGGCGCCACGAGACGCCAAGAGCAATGCAATCATCTTCGTAATCGAGGCTCAGGCGATGGCGGACAGGTTCGTATCCGTCGGACAAGGCGAGGGGGTCTTCGCCCTTGCCGGTCAGGTCGAGGACCGTCGCTCCGAAGATCGACCAATGCTTGGCAAACTTGATGCGGGCAGCGGCACGAAGCTCCTCCTTGTCGCGAAGGTCTTCAATCGTTTCGTCAATGTCGCGGTTCAGCCGGAGATAGCCGATTTGCGCATAGGTTTCTTCGCCGCCAACGGTCAGGTCGAGTTCGTTGCGGCGGATGGCGAAATTGTCCTTGTCGATGCGGTATCGGTGCGTGAGGTCGATGAACCGGCCGTAGCGGATGCGGGTTCGACCGACGATGTCTGAAGCCCGGTCGGCGAGACCCGTGCCCTGGGGGAAGATGCCGGCCCGCTCGGTGATGCGATAGCTCTGGCCGACGGTCGACATGATCGACAGGTTCGGGCGCTCATAGGACCAGTCGAACCCATAGGTGATTCGAGAGCCGTCCTCCCAGCGGTCGTAGCCGGGGAAGCGGTTGAGGGCGAAGAGGTTGCTGTCCTCGAGATCGACGGAGCGAGCGTCCTCGTTTGGAATGTCGAGGTTTGGCGTCGGCGGAGTCAGGACCAGCTGTACCCGCGGAGCGAGGCGCTGCTCGCCCCCGAAGAGCGGACCGACGAACGGCCATTTCACATCGACCGCGAGCGCTCCGATGCCGCGAGCATGCCAGCCATCCTCGCCGCGATAGAGTGGCACCGGAGTGCTTGCGGAATCGTCCGTGTGATAGATGTCGCCACGAGCATAGCCGGTGAAGACGACTTCCTGGCCCCAGTTGGTCAGCTTGCGGATGTCCCAGCGAGCACTGGCGAAAGCGCGCTGAGTGTCCTGTCCTTCGATCCGCAGGATCGAAAGGCTGTTCGCCTGCAGTTCGATGATGCCCCCAAGCGCCGGTGGATCGATCCGGAAATGGGCGTCGATCGCGGGCAGGGCGATGGGGATTCGCTTCTGGACGTCGTCGACGCGCAGGCCCTCGAATGCCCAACCGGCGATTGAGATGTAGCTATTGGGGCTGATCCGCTCCGCATTGACAAAGGTACGGAGGCGGTCGTCCTCCGTAATGTCGTAACGGCGGGCGACGGTCTTGTCCGATGCGATCCGTGTCCCGCCGGTGATGCTCCAGAGAGGGCTAAGCTGGAACTTGCCATTGGCTTCGAAGTAGCCGCGGATGCCTTTCTCGCCGGTCTCTTCCGGCTCCCCCAGTTCTGTCAGTTCCTCGATGCGCCCGTAGGTGAGGAAGCCGCCGATTTGGAAGGCTCCATAGCGATTGAGCTCGCGATAGCGGGCTTCGATTGCCGGTAGCTTCTTGGTGTAGACGTGCGGCGTAATCGTGAAGTCCCGGTTCGGCCCGAGGCGGTGGTAGTAAGGAACGGCGACTTCGAAACCGCGGCTGTGCGAAAGGCTGATGTCCGGGACGAGGAATCCGCTGACGCCGCCGCCGGCTCCGCCGGTGGCCAGGCTGAAGATTGGAAGCAGTGGGAGCGTGATCCCGAAAATCTGCATCCGCCCGCCGCGGAAGCGCACGCGCTGCGAATTCGGATCGTAGGTGACCTGCGTCGCGGTGATCGCCCAGCTGGGGTTGCGCGGACAGCCACTTTCGGTCGTCACCGGGCAGGGCGAGTAGATCGCATTGTCGAGCACGGTCACGTCGCCGTTGCGACGGCCATGGGTCGCGGCGATCCGCCCACCGGTCTCCAGCACGACGAGGAGGTTGTCGATCGTTCCCTGGCGCAGCGTGTCGTTTAGAAGGAGGTTCTCGCCGATGAACTTGTCGCCCTGGGGGTTCATCGCGACGACATTGCCGGCTGCCCGGACGTCGCCGGTCTTCCTGTTCCAGACGATCTGGTCCGCGGCGACATAGTCCCCGTCCCGCTTCATGCGAACTGAGCCGAGAGCGGTCAGGACGTCGTTGTTGCTGTCGTAGGTGACCTGGTCGGCGCTGAACTCGATGATCTGATCGGCGTCGGTCGGCGCTACGCTCGCCTCAGCAGGCGCGGCGGCAGGTTGCTGATCCGGCTCCGGGGCGGTCGTTTGCGCAACGGCAATCGTTGGAGCGAGCGCAAGCGGGAGCGCAGTCCACCAGACAAATCTCTTGCGCAAAAATCAGTCCCGCCTGTTCACCCTGTTTCCAAGCTGGCCAAGCCTATTGCACCTTGGCAGGCAGTCCACAATCCGCCTTGCGCCTGGCCCCTTTGCCAAGGAGCCGGGTGGGTCCTAAAGGGCGCACACACCAGTCAAATTTCCAGGACTTCCCCTAATGAAGATTCGTTTCGCCGACACTCGCCCCACGGGGGACTTTGCGCTCGTCCTCCCGGCTGCGGGAAAGAACCGGATCGCACTCGACAGCCTCGGGCGTGACCGGGGCGCGGTGGACGCCGCGCTGAAGCGTCAGCGCTTCGAAGGAGAGTCCGGAAGCACGGCGGAGCTCTTCATTCCGGCGGAGAGCGGGGTCCGCCGTCTGATAATCGTCGGCACGGGTGACGGAAACGGTGGCGCCGAGGCTGCCGAGAAGCTCGGCGGGGCGCTCACCGGCAAGCTTCTGACGTCCGGCGAAGCCCATGCCGTTCTCGATCTCACGGGCCTGAACTACGATGCGGATTTAGCGGCCCGGCTGGCCCTGGCGGCCGCGCTTCGTGGCTGGCGCTATGATCGCTATCGGACGAAGCTGAAGGACAAGCAGAAGCCTACACTCAATGAGCTGACGATCGTCGGTGCGCCGAAGGAAGCCGCGGACATCTGGGCGAAGCGCTGGCGGCCTGTTTACGACGGCGTTTCGTTCACGCGCGAGCTGGTCACCGAGCCGGCTAACATCATCTATCCGGAGACGTTCGTAGAACGTGCCCAGGCGGCGGTGAAGGGCAGCGGCCTGGACGTCGAAGTCCTGGACGGGGCGGCGATGAAGAAGCTCGGCATGGGGGCCCTTTTGGGCGTCGCTCAGGGCTCGGTCCGCGAGCCGCGCTTGCTCATCCTCCGCTGGAACGGCGGCAAGCAGGGCGATGCGCCAGTTGCATTCGTCGGCAAGGGCGTGACCTTCGACACCGGCGGAATCTCGATCAAGCCCGCAGCAGGCATGGAAGCCATGAAGTGGGACATGGGCGGTGCCGGCGCAGTCGCCGGAGCGATGATCGCGCTCGCCAAGCGCAAGGCGAAGGCGAACATCGTCGGCATCTGCGGCCTCGTCGAAAACATGCCCGACGGTAACGCTCAGCGTCCGGGCGACGTCGTGACGACCATGTCGGGTCAGACGGTCGAGGTGATCAACACCGACGCCGAGGGCCGCCTCGTCCTCGCCGACGCGATCACCTACGTGCAGCGCAACTACAAGCCAAAGATGATTATCGACCTCGCGACCCTAACCGGTGCGATCCTGATCAGCCTCGGTCATGAATATGCCGGTTTGTTCACGACCGACGACGACCTCGCCAACAAGCTGCTCGAGGCGGGCCAGTCCTCCGGCGACAAGCTCTGGCGTCAGCCGATGGCGGATTCGTTCGACAAGCTGATCGATTCGCAGATCGCCGACATGAAGAACGTCGGTCCGCGCGAGGGCGGCTCGATCACCGCTGCCCAGTTCATCCTGCGCTTCGTCGAGGACGGCACCCCCTGGGCTCACCTCGACATTGCCGGAATGGCCTGGTCCGACAAGGCGAGCAGTACCTACGACAAGGGCGCGACGGGTTTCGGCGTTCGGATCATCGACCGCTTCGTTGAAGCGTCGGTGGAGACGCGCTGACTCCATAGATGCAGATCGATTTCTACCAGCTCGGCCGAACGCCACTCGAGCAGGTGATCGCCAGCATCTCCCAAAGGCTTCTTGGCGACGGGAAGCGGCTGCTGATCGTTGCCGAAGACGAGGGACTCCTCGGCAGGCTCGACCGGCTGCTGTGGGACCAGGGCGCCGCGAGTTTCCTTCCGCATGCGCCTTCGGGCGGAAGCGACGATGCTCGCCAGCCGATCCTTCTGTCGACCAGCACGGATGCGCCGAACATCGCCCGCAACATGCTCATCGCCGATGGGCAGTGGCGCGAGGCCGCGCTGACTTTCGACCGCGCCTTCTACCTCTTCGATCAGACCACGCTCGAAACGGCGCGCCTTGCCTGGAAGATGCTCGCCGGGCGTGAGGGCATCGAACGCCGATACTGGGCGCAGGACGAGGGTGGGAAATGGGTTCAGAAGAGCTGAGCCTTGCCGTTCGGCGCACACGCCGCTAGGCGCTGCGGCCAATCCCAACCCACCGTTTCAGGAGACCGCACGGCCATGGCCGCTACGCGCACCTTTTCCATCATCAAGCCCGACGCCACCCGCCGTAACCTGACCGGTGCGATCACCAAGAAGCTCGAGGATGCAGATCTTCGCGTCGTCGCTTCAAAGCGGATCCACATGACCCGCGACCAGGCTGAAGGTTTCTACGCCGTCCACAAGGAGCGCCCGTTCTACAATGACCTGTGCACGTTCATGACGTCGGGCCCGGTCGTCGTTCAGGTCCTCGAGGGTGAGAACGCCGTCCTCCGCAACCGGGAAGTGATGGGCGCCACCAACCCGGCCGACGCAGCCGAGGGCACGATCCGCAAGGAATTCGCCGAATCGATTGAAGCCAATTCGGTCCACGGTTCGGACAGCGACGAGAATGCGGCGATCGAGATCGCCTTCTTCTTCAAGCCGCAAGAAATCGTCGGCTAACGGCTGAAGCTGACGAAGCGGAGCGAGCGGCCGCCGAGCAGGCCGCCGCTTTCCCATCGATAAGCGATTACATAGGAGCCGGTCGCCGACTTGTCGGTGCCGCCTTCGACATATTTGGCGTCGATTCGGACGCTGACCCGGTTCGTGCCCTTTCCGTTCGAGCCCTGGTCGCCGAGCGCGCGCTGGAAATCGCTTGCGCCAAGGTCGCCACCGCTGCCGACGTCCACGGCCGAGTTGCCGCCGATGATTACGTTCAGCGACTGAAGCGCGTGATCGGATTCGACCGGGGAAATCTCCAGCGACCGCCCGTCATCCTGAGGCTTCCCGCGAAGCGCGAGAGGCACTGCACGGCGCTCCTCGACGATCTTGGTCGGGCCCTTGTCGCCATCGCCTTTCCAGCTGATCCAGACGCCGGCCGCGGAAACGATCAGCGCAGCGATGGCGATCGACTCGCCAAGGGTGACCCAGCGGAGGCGCGACTTTCGTCTTGCTTCGGCGCGTTCTGATTCGCTCATCGTCCCCCTGCTTCAAGCAAGCGTTGCGGGGCCGCAAGCTCCCAGCTTTCGGCGATTCGGTCGGCAACATGCCCCCAGTCAACGTCATCGCCGGTCAAGTTGATGGATATCCAGCCGGACGAGTGGAGATACGCCGGCTTTGAATAGGTTTCCGGGTCCGTTTCGAGCAGCATCGCCTGTTCGTCGAGGCTGCTGGTCCTCACACATATGACCGTCTTGCCGTCGCCGTGATGATCGTCGCGGAACTGCGCAAATTGCTTACCGGCTACGAAGAAGGTCGGCTGCCCGTGCGAGACGCGCTCCTCCGTCTCGGGAAGATCGAGTGCTGCAGTGCGTATGCGGTCGAGTATGTCGGTCATCGTTTCACGAACTCGCGCAGAATCCTCGGATAAAGCTCATGTTCAGCGACCAGGACCCGCGATTGGAGGGTTTCCGGCGTATCGCCGCCCTCGACAGGAACTTCTGCCCGGCCAAGAATTTCGCCCGCGTCCAGTTCTTCGGTCACCACGTGGACCGAACAGCCGCTGATGAGGTCACCTGCCTCGATCGCCCGGACATGTGTGTCGAGGCCCCGGTATTTGGGAAGGAGGGAAGGATGGATGTTGACAATTCGACCCCGCCATTCCCCGATGAACCACGGTGAAAGGATTTGCATGAATCCCGCCAGGGCGATTGTGCCGACGCGGTGGTCTTCCAGGACGGCGGACAGCGTGCGATCGAACGCCTCCTTGTCGACGGTCTTGCTGTCCCAGGTCCAGGTTGGGAGCCCCGTCTCGCGGGCCCAGTCCAGACCTTGCGCCTGCGGCCTGTTCGAAGCGATCAGGACGATCTCGTAGCCGCGAGCCCTTTCGACCAGGGCGCGCATGTTGCTGCCGCGCCCAGAAATGAGCACAGCAACTCGGCGAGGATCACGCATTATGGGTTGCGGTCCAGCTGCCGTTCGAACCGCTTACGGTGCAGCCGCGCGGACCGTCTTCGATTCGGCCGATCTGAAAGACGGTTTCGCCCGCCTCTTCCAGTTTCGCGAAGACCTGCCCGGCACTGTCCGCTGCCACGACTGCGATCATTCCGATGCCGCAGTTGAAAGTGCGAACCATTTCCTTGGGCTCGATATGCCCTCCCTCCTGCAGGAGTTCGAAGAGTGACGGAAGCTGCCAGGCGCCCGCGTCGACCTGCGCGTGAGCATTGTCTGGAAGAACGCGGGGAATATTCTCCAGGAGTCCTCCGCCGGTGATGTGGGCGAGACCCTTGATCAGGCTCGCCTGCACGAGCGGAAGGAGCGATCGGACGTAGATCCGCGTGGGTTGCAGCAGTAGTTCTCCGAGTGTGCGACCCCCTGCCCAGGGATGACGCTCGCCCAGGTCCCAGCCGCGCTCGGCGATCACCCGGCGAACCAGCGAAAAGCCGTTGCTGTGGACGCCGGAGCTGGCCAGGCCGAGGATGACGTCCCCGGACGCGATATCCTTACCAGTCAGCACCTTGTCCCGGTTCACCGCGCCCACACAGAAACCGGCGAGGTCGTAATCGCCTTCCGAATACATGCCGGGCATTTCGGCGGTCTCGCCGCCGATCAGCGCGCAGCCCGCCTGACGGCAGCCCTCCGCGATCGACGCGACGACCTCGGCGGCAACGGCATTGTTGAGCTTCCCGGTTGCATAATAGTCCAGGAAGAAGAGGGGCTCAGCGCCCTGCACGATCAGGTCGTTGGCGCACATGGCGACGAGGTCGATACCGACGCCGTCGTGCTTGCCTACTTCGATCGCGAGCTTGAGCTTGGTTCCGACTCCGTCATTCGCGGCGACAAGCAAGGGATCGCTGTAGCCAGCGGCCTTCAGGTCGAAGAATCCGCCGAAGCCCCCCAGCTCGACTTCGGCTCCCGGACGGCTGGTCGAACGGGCAAGCGGGCCTATGATTTTTACGAGCGCATTGCCGGCGTCGATGGACACTCCGGCGTCGGC
>DASSFK010000144.1:0-5133 GCA_035694565.1 Sphingomicrobium sp. | reverse complement strand
GACAGCATCTCGGAGAGCGAGCGGGCCGACGGCCCGTCGCTCGCCCACGACATCTCCGTCCCCGTCGCCGACATGCCGCGGTTCATGACCACGACCGCGGCAAAGGTCGAGCAGGCGTTTGCCGGGACGATTGCCAGCGGGTTCGGCCACCTCGGCGACGGGAACGTCCATTTCCACGTTCGCGGCGAGGGCGTCATGGGGAATGAAGCTGAAATCTCGCACATGGTCTACGACCTCGTCACCCTTGCGGGCGGCTCGATCTCCGCCGAGCACGGCATAGGCCAGCTGAAGCTCGCCGAGCTGGAGCGGCTCGCTCCGCCCGCGAGGCTTCACGCGATGCGCGCGATCAAGCAGGCGCTCGACCCCCTTGGGATCATGAACCCCGGGAAACTGGTTCCCTGATCAGCTCGCGCAGCGGGCGTAGGTGAAGCTCGTCATCGGACCGCTCTCGGTTCGGACCAGCTTGTTGTTCTGAAGCTCCAGCGCCTCGTACTTCTTCCAGTTCATGCCCTCGCCGGTGAAGGTGAAATCGCCGCTCGCCGATGTCCCGGAGGCCCTGAGGCCGGCGGCGGGTTTCGCCTGGGACTCGTAGAATTTGAGGGTCTCGCCGGAGACGATCAGGAGCCCCTTCGCATCGCCGCGCGTCGAGGTGCAGTCGCCCGGGGTAAGGCCCCAGCGCCCGTGGAGGGCCGCCGGGATCCTGCCCGCGGCCCCGTCGTCGGCGTTCGAGGGCTCGTCGTCCCCGCTTTCGAGTTCGTTGGTCGGCGTCGCATCGCTCTCGTCGGGAGGAAGGACATCGATCTCGGCGGCGGCGTCATTGGCTCCGTCCGCGACGGGGTTTTCCTTGGAGCAGGCGGCGAGGCTGAGCGCCGCCAGGCAGGCGATGGGGAGGATTTTCATGCCGGAACAACGCCGGTCCGGCGATTAGGGTTTCGAGCTGTCCCGAGCCGGGGAAGGCCTGGCCGGCTCGTGAAGCACATGCTCGGCGTAGAGCCGGTTGGCGAGTTCGATGTCGTTCCGCTCGTACCAGCGGGGCTTGGGGAGGCCTTTTTCCCAGGCGGCGAGCTCGACCAGGGTGCCGTTGGCGTTGGGAACGTCGGGCGCGAGCTTCGCGATCGGATCCGCATAGGCCTCGTCGGCGGTGATGATCGTCCAGCCGTCCTTCCTGAGCGCGTCGGCGAGGTCGGCGATGTAGAGGGCCGCCATGTCGGTCTCGTGGAGGACGATCACCTGCGCCGGCTGGCGGCCCCAGATCTTCTGCGACAGCCGGTCGGCGAAGTCGGCGGCTCCGACCATGGTCGAGACATAGAGCTCGCGAAGGGCGTTCCTGTCGATGGTCTTGCCGGCCTTCACCGCCTCCGCCGTCTGCGTTTCGATGTTCCAGTCGGACCCGTCGACGGTCGCATAGCCGTTGTGAAGCCCGCGGACCTTGAGCGCGGCTCGGACCGCGGCGACCTTGGCCTTGTCGTCGCCGCCTTCGTCGAGGAACGGATAGCGGAACCACGGACGGCGGCCTTCGCGCCCCTTGAGCCATGCTTCCGCCTTGTCGACGTCCGCCATGTAGTCGGCCGCGGTCAGCTCGGTGAGGTGCGGGTGGGTGAAACTGTGGTCGGCGATGACGTGCCCGGCCTTCACATAGGCCGCTATCCGCTGCTCGCCGCCGAGCCCGTCGTCATGGCCGATCTGGCCGGGGACGAGATAGAAGGCGGCCTGCTTCACCCCGCCTTTCCTTAAGGCCGCGATCAGCCGCCCGGTCCGCTCGTCCGGTGTGAAGAAGGCGCCGCGCCCGCGCGGGACGTCGTCGAAGGTGAAAGCGATGCGCTTTTGTGCTTCGGCTCCGGACCAGCTGGTGATCAGCAGCAGCGCGAACAGAAGGGCGCGCATCGTCATGCGGCGGCGATGATCTCGAGCTCGATCAGCCAGTCGGCCTGAAGCGTCTGGACGACGATCGCGGTGGTCGGGATCCTTCGCTCCCCGAGCGCGGCGATGCGCGCCTTGGCATTGGCCTCGGCGTAGCTCACATCGCGCAGATAACTGGTCAGCCGGACAATATTGTCGACGGTCATCCCGGCGCTGGCGAGGATCGCCCGCAGATTGTCCCAGACGCACTCGAGCTGCTCCTCCAGCGTCGGCGGGGTGGTGAAGTCGGGGCGAAGCCCCATCGTCCCGCTGACGAACAGCATCCGCTCAGCGCCGCGCACCTCCATCGCGTGAACCCAGTCGCCGCCGGTTGAATAGACCCCGTCGGTCGGGTTGTGCGCGATCAGGTCCACGTCAGGCGAAGGTCGGAATGACGAAGGCGCTCTCGCCGTGCGCCTCGCCGTCGGGCCAGCGCTGGGTAACGATCTTGTTCTTGGTCCAGAACTTCATGCCTTCCATGCCGTACTGGTTGGTGTCGCCGAAGCCTGAGCGCTTCCAGCCGCCGAAGCTGTGGTAGCTGACCGGGACCGGGATCGGCACGTTTACGCCGACCATCCCGACGTTGACGCGGGCGGTGAATTCGCGGGCGGCGTGGCCGTTGCGGGTGAAGATGGCGACACCGTTGCCATATTCGTGCTCGGATGGGAGGCGGACCGCCTCTTCGAAGTCCTTCGCGCGGACCATCTGCAGGACCGGCCCGAAAATCTCTTCCTTGTAGGTCCGCATGTTGGGCGTCACGTGGTCGAAGAAGGTCGGGCCGATGAAGAAGCCCTCCTCGTGGCCCTGCAGCGTGAAGCCGCGGCCGTCGACGACCAGCTCCGAGCCCTCGTCGATCGCCATCTGGATATAGTCCTCGACGCGCTTCTTGTGCGTGGCGTTGACGACCGGACCATAGTGGGCCTCGGGATCGGTCGACACGCCGACACGAAGCTTGGCGATCGCCGGGATCAGTTTCTCGCGAAGCGCATTGGCGGTTTCCTCGCCGACCGGAACCACGACCGGAAGCGCCATGCAGCGCTCGCCCGCCGAGCCGAAGGCCGCTCCGGTGAGATCGTTGACGACCTGGTCGAGGTCGGCGTCGGGCATGACGATGCCGTGGTTCTTGGCGCCGCCGAAGGCCTGCACGCGCTTGTTGTTCGAAGTGCCCCGCGAATAGATATATTGGGCGATGTCGGACGATCCGACGAAGCTGACGGCCTTGATGTCCGGATGGTCGAGGATGGCGTCGACCATTTCCTTGTCGCCGTGGACAACGTTGAGGATGCCGTCGGGAAGGCCCGCTTCCTTCATCAGCTCGGCAAGGCGGATCGGAACGCTCGGGTCGCGCTCGGACGGCTTCAGGATGAAGGCGTTGCCGCAGGCGATCGCCATTCCGAACATCCACATCGGGATCATCGCCGGGAAGTTGAACGGCGTGATTCCCGCGCCGATTCCGAGCGGCTGGCGCATCGAATAGACGTCGATGCCGGGGCCGGCGCCGATCGTGTACTCGCCCTTCAGCGCCTGCGGGATTCCGCAGGCGAACTCGATGACCTCGAGCCCGCGCTGGACGTCGCCCTTCGCGTCGGCGATCACCTTGCCGTGCTCGGAGCTGAGCATGTGCGCCCGCTCGTCCATGTGCGCTTCAACGAGGTCCTTGAACTTGAACATGACACGGGCCCGGCGCTGCGGGTTGGTCGCGGCCCATGCCGGCTGGGCGGCCCTGGCGGCGTCCATTGCCGTTTCGAGATCGGCCGCCGTGCCGAGCTTCACCTTCGCCTGCACTTGCCCCTGGTTGGGGTCGAAGACGTCGCCGCTACGGTCACCCGAAGAATAGCTCTCGCCGGCGATGAAATGGTCGATCTCGCGCAACATGAAAAAGGTCCTTGAATTCGCTGTCTTGAGGTTGCGGCTCCCCTAGACCCGCGGCCTCGCAAATGCCAGTTGCGGACGGACAAGAGGAGACGTGGTGTGCGTAAACCTGGACTTTTTCCCTGCCTGTTGCTGGTCGCCGCGGCGCCGCCTTCGCCGGACGCGAAGCTCAGGGAGATCATAGCCCCGGTCAGCGGCGCCGAGATGAAGCAGACGGTTACGAAGCTGGTGAGCTTCGGGACGAGGCACACGCTTTCCTCGCAGACGGATCCCAAGCGCGGAATCGGCGCGGCGCTGAACTGGACGGAAGGGCAGTTCAAGAGCTTCGGGCTTCCGACCGAGCGGCCATGCGACACCTTCACGGGCAACCGGATTCCGGCGCCGACCCGGATTTGCGACATGATCGCGATCCAGCGCGGCACCGAGCGGCCCAACGACGTCGTCATCATCACCGGCCATATCGATAGCCGGGTCACCGATCCGCTGAATGCCAAAGACGATGCCCCCGGCGCCAACGACGACGGGTCGGGAACCGCGGCGGTGATCGAGGCGGCGCGGGTGCTCTCGAAGCACAAGTTCCCGGGCACGATCGTCTTTGCAGCGCTTTCCGGTGAAGAGCAGGGGCTCTACGGAGGGAAGGTGCTCGCGGCCTATGCCAAGTCGCAAGGCTGGAACGTCGTCGCCAACCTCAACAACGACATCATCGGCAACAGCTGCGGTTCGGACGGCGTCTGCAACGACAAGCTGGTCCGGGTCTTCTCCGAAGGCCCGCGCTGGCAGGGGCACGAGCAGCTGGCGAAGGACCTTCGCAGCCTCGGCGGCGAGAATGACGCGCCGTCGCGCAACATCTCGCGCTTTCTCGACAGCCTCGCCGACCGGATGAACATCGGCCTCGACGTGATGCAGGTCTGGCGCAACGACCGCTTCGGGCGCGGCGGCGACCACACCGAGTTCCTCAATGCGGGCTATCCCGCCGTCCGCTTCTCGGTCGCGGTCGAGAATTACAACTGGCAGCACCAGGATCTGAGAACCGAAAAGGGCATCAAGTATGGCGACACCATCGAGAACATGGACTTCCCGTACCTCGAAAAGGTCACGAAGCTGAACGTCGCCGCGCTCGCTGCCATCGCGAGTGCGCCTCCGCCGCCTGTTGCCACGGTTGACGGAGCGGTGAGTACAGATACGACGGTCAAGTGGCAGGGTTCTCCCTTCGCATCATCTTACGTGATCCGGTGGCGCCGAACTGACTCGAATCACTGGACGGAGGAGTTGAGCGTAAAGCCAAGCGTCATGGTCGTAGGCTGCCGAATTCCCTGCCGTGATGCATTGTTCAGAGCTGAACGAGTGCTCCCTCATGTTCGT
>DASSFK010000143.1:0-5311 GCA_035694565.1 Sphingomicrobium sp. | reverse complement strand
CCAAAGCAGGACCGTCGTTCCAAGGATGATCGTTCCGGCCCGCTTCAGGAAGATGAGAGCGCGCTGATAGAGGCCAAGGACGACGTCCTTGATCGTCGGCATCTGATATTTCGGCAATTCCATCATGAAGGCGCCGCCGCCGCCCTTGGTGATCGTCCGGCGAAGCGTGAGCGCGGCAAGCAGCGCTCCGGTTACGCCCGCGAGATAAAGGCCGAACATCACCAAGCCCTGGAGGCCAATGCCGGGGCCAATTGCGCGGTTCGGGATGAAGGCCGCGATGATGAGCGTGTAGACGGGCAGTCGGGCCGAGCAGGTCATCAGCGGTGCGACCAATATCGTCGTCAGCCGGTCCTTCGAATTGTCGATCGTCCGGGTCGCCATGATCCCCGGTACCGCGCAGGCAAAACTCGACAGCAACGGAATGAAGGCGCGTCCGGAGAGGCCGGCGCCATGCATCAATTTGTCCATGATGAAGGCGGCTCGAACCATGTAGCCGCTCGCTTCCAGGAGCAGGATGAAGAAGAACAGGATCAGGATCTGCGGAAGGAAGACGACAACCGCGCCGACCCCGCCGATGACGCCGTCGACGAGGAGCGATCGAAGGAGGCCGTCTGGAACGAGGTTCGTCACCGCCTGACCGAGCAGGGCGAAGGCCGTCTCGATCCAGCTTACCGGCACCTGGCTCCACGCGAACACTGCCTGGAACATGACGAACAGGATGGCCCCGAGGATCAGCGGCCCGGCGACCGGATGAAGAAGGACGCTGTCGAGCCGGTGGGTCCAACGTCGAACCGGGCTTTCGCTGAGGACCGCGGCCTTGGCGATGTCCCGGGCGCGGCGCTGCAACTGGATAAGGTCTGAGGGAATGCGCTCGTTCACGGCGCAGCGCGGCGACGACAGCATGTCGTCAAGAGCCGCCTGCAATTCGGAAATGCCGCGCTTCCTCACCGCCACCGTCTCGATGACCGGAACGGCAAGCTCGGCTGACAGGCGCCGGGGATCGAGCTCGAGCCCGTCGCGCTTGGCGAGGTCGACCATGTTGAGCGCGATGATGGTCGGAAGCCCGAGCTCGATCAGCTGGAGTGCGAAGCGGAGGTGGTTGTCGAGGTTCGACGCATCGACGACGATGATCAGCGCGTCCGGAGTCCGCTCGCCTTTCTGCTTTCCCAGCAGCACGTCGCGAGTGACCGCTTCATCGAGGCTCGCAGGGTCGAGACTATAGGCGCCGGGGAGATCGACCAGTTCGACCGGCCGTCCGTCGGCAAGGACCAGGCGACCGGAGTGCCGCTCGACGGTCACTCCAGGATAGTTTCCGACCTTCTGGCGCGCTCCCGTCAGCGCATTGAACAAGGCACTCTTGCCGGCATTGGGACTACCGGCGACCGCCACCAGCGGGAGAGGAGTCATGGCTGGCCTATGCGGTAACGTTCACGCGCACGGCGCGGGCGTGGCTTCGGCGGATTGCGACGGTCATTCGCCCGACGCGGATCGCGAGCGGATCGCGGCCGAAGGGGCCAAGGTGAAGCGGCTCGACCACAACGCCTTCGTCGAAGCCGAAATGCTTCAAGCGGCAGGCCTCATTCTCTTCGAGAGAATCCCAGTCGATCGATGCGATGGACGCGCGCGACCCGACCTTTAGCTGGTCGAGCGAAATCGACTCCGGTTTGAAGTGCGCGGCCATCTTGCGACTGATTATCAATAACGACACGCTTTGGGAATAGGTACGCGTCTCTAGCGGGCGGGATAGCGCAGCCGGCCGAGGAAGCGGGAAACGCTGAAGTGTTCCTGGCCCCTCCACTGCGCCTTCAACTTTTCGAACTGCATCACGTCCTCGATTCGCCGGTCGAGGAAGGCGGCGGTATCCGTCCATCCCTCCGTCCGGTCGTCGAGCCAGACCAGCAACGTGGACGCGTAGACCCCGGCCAGCGTGACGCGCTTGGTGTAGTGATTGAAGTCCGTGCTGGTGTCGCCCGCGATCCGCCAGATGACGTCCGCCGTCCGCCAGCCCGCCTTGAGACCCGTCGGGATGTTCTGCGGCATCGCGAGGATGGACAGCGCGCGTCGGACGGCCTCTCGAGCGGGCGCCATGATCTCCAGCCGCTTCCAGATCAGTCCGCGGATCTTCTCGCGGATCTTCAGTCCGTGAAGCCGCTCCGGAGTGAACCAGGACTCCAGCTCGCGATCGACGGCGCGGATGTAGAGGTCGATCTTGCCGCCCTGATCCTTCGGAATTGCCAGACGAGCTTGAGCCGGGTCGATTCCGGCCTGCCCGGCGGCCGAATCGACCGCGGCCGGAGTCCATCCGTCGAACACCGCATTTTCACCGAGCGCGAGCGCGAGCCTCTCGCGGATGTCCTCAAGCGGACTCGTCTGTTCGGCCATGTGAGATCAACTCGTCGCTTGTGCCGGCGGTTGCAAGCCCTTCTGCGGAAGTCTGACGAGCACGAGCGCCGCCGCAATGGCCGCTGCACCGACCCAATCCAGCGGTGACAGGGTCTCTCCGTAGACGGTCCAGCCGATCAAGGCCGAGATTGCGGGCTGCGTAAGTAGAGTGAGGCCGACGACCAGCGGCGAGAGCGCGCCGATCGCATAGACCAACAGTCCCTGCCCGATTACCTGACTGCTGATCGCCAGCACGACCACGAACGTCCAATTGCCCGGAACGATCTGCTCATTGAGCAACATCGAAAAGGGAAGGAGCATCGCAGCTCCCATGGCGCTGGAGAGGAACAGAAGTGGAAGCGGCGCCAGCGTCTCGCGGGCGCGCTCGACGGCGATCAGATAGCCCGCGTAGAGAAGGCCCGCCGATAAAGCGAGCAAGTCGCCCTGCAGGTTGCGCACCGACAGCTCGGCGCTGCTTCCCATCAGCAAAGCCGCCCCGAGCGCTGCGAGGATCAATGATGCCGCCTGCACGGGCGAGGGCCAGCTTCGTGCCAGCCACAGGCCCCAGCCAGCAAAGGCGAAGCTCGCGACATTGCCGAACAGAGTGGCGTTTCCAAGCTTCGTCATGTGAATGCCGACATGCCAGGCGGCGAGATCGGCCGCGAAGAAGAAGGCCGCGAAGGCGATCATGATTCCCAGCGCCTTGCCCGGCCAATGCACCGGTTGCCCCGCCAGCCTCGCGATCGCGAACAGAAACGGCAGTGCGAGCGACAGGCGCCAGAAACCTGCGGCAACGGGCCCGACCCCCGTCATTCGGACAAGCCAGGGGCCGACGGCGAGCGCGCTGCTGCCGATGAGGAGGGCGGCAAATGCGAACGGATGAGGATTCGAACGAGTCACGGCAGTGCGACTAGGGCCTTCACGACGCGCGCGAAAGCTCGAACGACGCAAGGGGTCATAAGTCAAACTTATGGATTCAAGCGAAAATTCGGATTTGAACGAGACGCTCTAACATTTATTTGCCCGCTGGGCTGCCGGAGAGGCACACGCGAATTTGGAAGGACCCCGATGTCCAATTTGTTCAACCCGTTGGAGCTTGGCGCTTTCGGGCTTGCCAACAGAATTGTTATGGCGCCGCTGACTCGCGCACGCTCCGACAAGAATGCCGTGCCGAATCCGCTCATGGCCGCTTATTACGCGCAGCGGGCAAGCGCCGGCCTGATCATTTCCGAAGCGACCGGAATCAGCCGGGAGGGTCTCGGATGGCCGAACGCACCCGGACTCTGGAACGACCAGCAGGTGGACGGCTGGAAGCTGGTGACGGACGCCGTCCACCGCTCGGGAGGCCGGATCGTCGCTCAGCTTTGGCACATGGGTCGCCTCGTGCATCCCGATCTTGGTGGCGGACAGCCGGTCAGCGCGTCCGGGACGACCGCGCCGGACTTCGCGCATACCTACGAAGGCAAGAAGCCCTATGTTGCGGCCCGCGCCGCAACCTACGGCGATATCCAGCGCATCATCGCCGACTATGCCTCCGCCGCTCACAATGCGATCGAAGCCGGCTTCGATGGGGTGCAGATCCATGGCGCCAACGGCTATCTCGTCGACCAATTCCTTCGCAACGGAGCCAACTTCCGGACCGACCAATATGGATGTTCGATCGACAATCGCCTCCGATTCATGACCGAGGTCCTGGAGGCCGTTGGCGGAGCGATCGGGATGGAGCGCGTTGGCATCCGTTTTTCGCCCAACATCTATTCGCAAGGGGTCGAGGACTCCGATCCAATCGCGTTGTTCACCGCGGTCGCTCACCGACTCGAAAGGCTTGACGTGCCGTGGATCGAGCTTCGTGAAGCGCACCGGCCGACCTCGGCGGGCGCCATCCCGACCGAGCCGGTCAGCCCGGCTATGCGGCCGCTCTATTCAGGCAAGATCCTGCTCAACAGCGACTATGACGGTCAAAGCGCCCGTGCCCGGATGTCGGAAGGCATCGCCGACGCGATCAGTTTCGGCCGCCCGTTCATCTCCAATCCCGACCTCGTCGAACGGATCGCACTCGGCGCGCCGCTCAGCCCGGGTGACGGCGAGACCTTCTATTCGGGCGGCGCTGCCGGCTATGTGGACTATCCGACGGTGGACCAGGTGAAGGCCGCCTAGGGCGCGTATTCCTCGCGAAGATCGAACAAGGCGAGGGCGGCGCGCGCGGCGTGACCGCCCTTGTCCAGCTGGTCGGGATCGGCACGGACAATCGCCTGCTCTTCGCTTTCGACGGTGAGGATGCCGTTGCCGACGGCAAAGCCGTCGAGCGTGAGCTCCATCAAGGCACGGGCGCTTTCCTCCGCGACAATCTCGAAGTGGTAGGTTTCGCCGCGGATCACCACGCCGAGCGCGACGAACGCGCAGTAGCGGCCGCTCTTCGCGGCAAGCGAGATCGCGGCCGGAAGCTCGAGCGCTCCTGGTACTTTGATCGTCTCGTGCTTGTGGCCCGCCGCCTCGATCGCCCGGCGGGCACCTTCGAGCAGCATGTCATTGAGGTGCGGGTAGAAGCGCGCCTCGACGATCAGGATTGTCGCCATGACGTCAATTTGCCCTTTCGATCGCGCGCTCTTCGACGATCTCGAGGCCATAACCCGAGAGCGCCACCGGCGAGTGGTGCGTGTTGGTCAGCAGGACCATCTGGTGGATTCCAAGCGCCGCGAGGATTTGAGCGCCGATGCCGTAGCTTCGAAGCGCGGGCCCCTCGGTGGGCTTGCCGGCACGAAGATCGGCTGAGCGCGACAGCGATCCGGGTGCAGCGGCGTGCAATGCCACGATGACTCCCGAGCCTTCCTTCTCGATCATGCGCATCGCGCCCTGAAGCTGGCCCGAGCGCGGGCTCGCCTCGCCAAGAACGTCGGCGAAGAGGTCGAGGCTGTGCATTCGAACGAGC
>DASSFK010000142.1:0-5529 GCA_035694565.1 Sphingomicrobium sp. | reverse complement strand
CCGCTTCCAGGGAATCCGCGCGTCCTCGACTTTGATCGTCTTCCTCTCGAAATCCATCATCAGGCGCTGCTCGACGAGCGAATCGATGCCGACCATTCCGTCGCCGCCCAGGTCGGATTCCCGAAGCGCGGGAAGTTGAAGGTTTCGGAAGGTGCTCGATCCGATGGTGAGCTGTTCCACCTTCACCCGATCAACAATGTTGCGAGCGGTCATGGCGTGAAGGATTGCTGGCGTACCGAGAGGCAGTTGCAGCTGATTGGCGATGCGCAGTCCGACCACCGACGTGTCGGCGCCACTGTCGACGATGAAGTCATAGGGACCGCTGCCGTTGACGAAGACCTGGACGCTCAGCCGCGTCTCGCGCTTCCGCGCCTTCAGATCTTCTCCCTCTATGGCCAGGCTGGGATCATAATAGGCCGGTGGAAGCGGAAGGACGTTCGTGGGCGTGTCGACGGGAACGGGCCTCGGCCTGCCGACCTTGGGAGGCTCGGCCGCCGCGTAAACGTCGCTGGTCGCGGCCGAAACCATCAGCCCAAGCGCAACGATCGGAACGAGGCGACGCGCAGACAATTCGTCCTCCCCTCAAGCAGACGGGACCTTATTCACCGAGCGCGGGACGCCCGCCACGGCTATTCGACGGACGGTCGCGAAATGATCGTGCGATGCTCTTTAATTTCCCTCCCGTTCCAGCAAGTGCAGGACGAAAGCCCCGGCGCCATAGCCCACCATCGGCATCGCGCCCGTCGGGTCCCCGATCCTGCCGGGGAACAGTTCGCACGGAACCGCCACATACATTTCGGGGATGATGTTGTGATCGGCTGCGGCCTTGTCGACGATACGGGTCAGCATCACGTCCGCCTGCGCGTTGCGACCGAGACGGCGATAAAGTTCCGCCAGACTGAAATCGACGAACAGAAATTCCTGCTGCTCATACCAATATTCGAAGATTTTGGGGTCGGTGTAGGTGCCCCGAACGCGCCGGTAGCCACCTGAGGAGACCTTCAGAAGCTCCATCCTGTTAACCGCATCGCGGATCACTTGGCTGTCCCTCACGAGGCCGAAGTTGACGACCGGAATCAGCGCTCCGTCGATATCGTTCTTCACGCCGTCCTCGAGCGTTCCACGAAGCTTTCCACCCCGGATGAACGCTGCGGCGAAACCCTTTTGGAGCAGCGCGACGTCGGCGAGCGCCCGCTTCTGCGCTCCTTCGTCGCCGGCGCGCTTCGCGACGTCGGCGAACTCGCGAAGACCGACGATTGCCATGGCCGTCGAGAAAGCGAAGTGCTTCTTGTCCTTCTGCCGCTCCTCCCAGATCGAGGTGTCGGCGGCGACGATCAGGCCGTCGCCGAACTTTTCCGAATTGGCCAGGAGCGGCTTCACGATGAAGTCGCGGGCGCTTTCGTACAGCGGCCCACGATGGGTGGCGATCCCAAGCAACTCGGTGTCATCGTATTTGCGCAGATATTCGCCCAGCACCCAGAGCACCTCGCCCCAATTGTCGAACTCGATGTTGGTGCTGCCCTCCTGGGTGAAGAAGGGCTCTTCGGCGCCGTCGCCCCAATAACGGACCACCGAGATCTGATAGTCGGCGCCGTTAACCTCAGCGCGCATCTTGCCCGTCGGCTGGGCATTGAAATAGGCAAGGAGCGCCGCGCGAGCCTCTTCGCGATGTCCCATCCTGATGAGCGCCGAAGTTGCCCAGGCCATGTCGCGGACCCAGGGGGTCGAGAAGACATCGGGCAAGGCGGCGACGATGAGCCCATTGCCGTGCCGGCCCGCGCGGTTCGGCTCGCGGCTTTGAGCGATTCGGAGCATGGTTTCGCTCTGTCGCCAGAGGTGGCGTTCCTTTTCGGACTTGAAGCGGACCTTTGGCTTTGCCCGCCAGCGCTCGAACTCGGCGAGCTCGCGGGTGACGAGTTGCTTGGGCGAAAGGCCGGCGCGCCAGCGGGTGAGTTCGCGGATGGCGGGATCTGCGTCGGTTTCGCTCTCGACAGCGATTAGCGCCCATGCCGTGCTTGCCGACAATGGCTGCTCGGCCGGAGCATTTCGCACTGTTCCCAGGGGGACCGCCAAAAGCGGCTCGTCGATCCCTTCGAAGCGCAACAATTCCCCGCCGTTCACGGCCTCTCGCGACTTGATCGGCCGGTTCCATTCCACGTGCCATTGCGCCGCGTCCGACGCGATGATCAGCGCCGGTCGATTGAACCCGAACGGCATGAAGAACGTGCCATCGCCTCCGGCGTCGCTCATCCGAATGACGTGGGAGTCCTCGACATAATCGGCGGCGGCCTGGTCGGGTTCGCCCCAGCCGAGCGACTTGACGAAATTCGGCGTCTCGATCCCCTCGCCCAGCGGATTGGCGGGATCGGGCCGAGTGTAGCTGTGGGGATGCGGGTAGAATTTGGTCACCGCTCCGCTTTCCGGCGCGACGACTGCGAACCCGAAGCCGTTGCCCGTGACCAGGTGAGACGCCGCCGCGGGCGAGCATGGTGCGACCGCGACGATGGCCGCGAGGATGCGCAATGCATATCTGATGAGCGATGCGAACTTGTGCATGGCGGCGGCTAGTTTCCGCGGCGCCGGTGAACGAAGCTGGCCATCAACAGCAGGACGGTGATGATTCCGATCGCACCGCCAGCCGTCGAGGTGATGGTCGAGATGGCCGCGGCCGGGTCCGGCGCGTGCCAGGCACCAATCTTGACCTGCCACACCATCCACGCCGTTCCGGCGACGATGAGCGCATCGATGACGACAAGCCCGATCAATGCTCTGGCGGATTTCTTCATCGCGGTTCCCCCTCAGCCATGTAGGTTGCGGCTTATAGCCGTGGCGAGCGACAAGCGGCAAAAGGGGGCCACAGAATTATGAGCTCGGCAATGCGCTACAGCCGGATGCCCATCGAGGTCGAATCTCCGGAAGAGCTTGGTTACGGAAACATTCGCTTCAATCTGTCGGAAAGCTCGATCGCGGATCAGTCGCTGGCGAGCTTCGGCCTGGAGATCCCCGACCTCACCTTGCTCTATGGCGAGCATCGCGGGAGCCCTGGACTGCGCGAGCTGATAGCGGCGGACGACGCGCGCCTTGGCATCGACGACGTTCTGGTCTGCGGCGGCGCTGCAGGGGCCTTGTTCATCGTTGCGACGGCGCTTTTGGGCAAGGATGACAACCTCGTCGTCGTTCGGCCGAACTATGCGACCAATCTGGAGACTCCCCGCGCGATCGGATGTGACATTTCGTTCATCGACCTGATGTTTGACGACGGTTTCGCGCTGGAGACGGAGCGGATCGAACAAGCGATCAAGCCGTCGACCGGGCTTGTCAGCATCACCTGTCCGCACAACCCGACCGGCACCAGCATCGGCGAGGCCGACCTTCGCCGGATCGCCGAGATCACCGCGCACCACGGGGTCATGCTGCTCGTCGACGAGACGTATCGCGACCTGGCACTGAGCCCGCCACTTCCAATCGCGGCGACGCTGGGAAAGCACGTCATCAGCGTGTCGTCCCTTTCGAAAGCGTCCGGGGCGCCGGGCCTCCGAGTCGGCTGGATCATCAACACCGACCCGGCGGTCCAGGAAGTCTTCCTGGCTGCAAAAGAGCAGATCAGCATTTGCGGTAGCGTCATCAACGAGTGGGTCGCGGAAGGCATATTGCGGCAGAAGCATGCATTCCTGACGCGAACGCTCGCCGAGTGGCGCCGCCGCCTCGACCGAATTGCCGAGTGGGTCGAGGGTGAGGACCTGCTGGAGTGGGTCCGGCCGGTCGGCGGTGTGGTCTGCTTCCCGCGCATGACCGCGGCGCCGCGAGGCGGCACGGACGCCTTTTACCGGCGCCTTCTGCAGGACCATGGCACCTACGTCGGCCCCGGCCACTGGTTTGAAATGCCCGACACCCATTTTCGCCTTGGCTACGCCTGGCCATCCGCGGAGGAGCTCGAAGGCGGTCTCGCCGGGATTTCTGCGGCGCTTCGCGGGTGACATTGCGGGACTCGCCTGCCGCCTTGAGCACGTGTATGGCTAGAACAATACAGTGGCTCGGACCGAGAGGCGAAAAATATGGCCCGGACGACGATTGTCGCAGCAGCGATCCTGAGCTTTGGTGCCGGCACGTCGGTGGCTACTGCGGAGGCCGTTGCTCCGCCCGCGTCGACGGTCCGGGGTCATTCGGTGACGCATCGGCAAGCGCAACTGACCGTTCGGGTGCCGAAGACGGCGACCTATGTTGGGAGCGACCGCTTCGATCTTTACGGAGTCGCGGACGCCGAGATTCAGGTCTTTGTGGAAGCCGACAGGAACAAGCGGCTGACCAAGCTCTACTGGATCCAGTTCGAAAGCTATTGGCCAAGCAAGCCGGAGCTGACCCACGACTATACCGGCGACCGCCGCGAGCAGCATTGGGGAGCGACGACCTGGGTCAGCAGCGGGCCCGGATCGGCCACCGAGTCGCCGAGGCCCGGCTCCGATACCGAGCATGTCCGCGCGATCCTGAAGCGCGCCGGCTATACCCAGCCCGCGGAAGTCATGAACGTGCGGATGGTCCAGTTGCTCGACGATCCCAGAGGCACCGGACACGGCCGGGATGAGCTGATGTTCATCTATGCCGAGGACCTGGCCCCGACAGGCGCCACGCTCGCGGAACTGACGACGGACGGCAAGCCCAACGCGAACTGGATGTCGATCGAGAAAGGCCTCGTCGAGCGCGCCGCCAGCGCGTTCGAGGTTGATCGGAAGTAGCCGCCGCCCGCGAAAGACGGACTTCAGTCCTCGATGATTTTCGCCGTCCCGTCCCTGTTCAAACGAGCAAGATTGTCTCTCATTTCCTGCAGCCGTTCGGGCGAATGTCCAACCCACTCCTCGATCTCGCCAGCGACACGCAGCGGATCGAGCGAGCGATATGAAGCGGTCATATTCCCCGGGAATTTCTTGTCGGTGAGGTTGGGATCGTCTTCGAACGGCCCGGTCGGCTCGACGATGTAGATTCGCCCGCCGCCTTCGCCGCTGGCCAGTTCGGCGCCCCAGGCCGCCGCGTCGAGAGTGGCGCTGAAATAGATATGCTTCAGAGCGCGCTCCACGAAATTGCTGCCGAAGCCGGGCCTAATCAGGTCGCCCACCTCCAGGTCGGCCTTGGTGCCGTGGTAGAAGATCGTACCGGGAGGGACTTCCCTGGCGTACATCAGATGCCTCGCTCGCTTCCGTGGGATCGTGCGCCCAAACCGCTCCGGACAGAGGCAGGTTCCGAGCGGCGAAGTGGGATCAGGCCTTGCCCGGCCCGAGCCCGTAGGCCGTCATGATCGACTGCAGCAGTCCGGGGAAGCGCTGGTCGATTTCGCCGCAGCGGGAATAGTTGCGCATCTCAACGCCCTGCCGTTCGGAGCGGATGAGGCCGGCTTCTCGCAGAATCCTGAAATGCTGGGACAGCGAGGACTTTGGAATCACGCGCGAACCCGTGTCCGCGAGGACGGAGCAGCGCTGCACGCACTCGCTGCCCGCGATTTCGGCGAAAATCGCCGCGCGCTCGGGGTCGGCCAGC
>DASSFK010000141.1:0-13418 GCA_035694565.1 Sphingomicrobium sp. | reverse complement strand
CGCATCGCCGATCGCGAGGAGCCCAGGCCTGTGCCAGGTGGTCAGCCGGTCGAGCTTTACGGTCAGCAGGTGCAGGTCGCTGATCTCGTCCAGATCAGCCAGATCGAGATCGGCTGGAGCGGCGGCCGCCACTTCCTCGCGGATCGCGTCGATTCCACGCTTCTGATATTCTTCGGCTGCGCCCTTGGGGATCAGGAAGGCGCATTGCCAATAGTCGCCGCGGTCGATCATCACGAGAAGTCGGCCGCGTTCCACGTTGCCGCGCAGCGCCCCCTTCCCCTGCTTCGGCTTGGCGACCCGGAACCAGAACACGTCCATCGGCGCTCCGAGATCCTCCAGAGGAAGCTGTCGGCGAGCGATCGACTCGCGCCCGTCGGCCGCGATGGTCAGCGGCGCGTGGACTTCCTGACCGTTCTTGAGCCGGACGCCGGTGATCTTGCCCTGGTCCTCGATGAAGCTTTCAACCGGCGCCTCCATCTCGATATGGAAACCTGGAAACGCCTTCCCCTCGAGCCGCAGAAAGTCGAGGAACTCCCATTGCGGCATCATGGCGATGAACGGTGCCGGTGAATGGAGATGCGTCAGATCCCCGATCGTCCAGTCGCGTCCAGCAATCCTCAGCTGAGCCGAATCGACCCGGTTGTGAGGACGCTTCAGGAAACGCTGGAGCATCCCGAGCTGGTCGAGGATCTCCATTGTCGACGGGTGGACGGTGTCGCCGCGGAAGTCGCGGAAGAAGTCGGCATGCTTCTCGAAGATGCGGACGTTGCAGCCGGCTCGGGCGAACAACAGTCCGGCCATGACCCCCGCCGGCCCGCCGCCGACGATGATCAGGTCGCAGTCCCGCTCTGACGTCATGGCGTCGGGCTTACAGCGGCCGCGGCTGGAAGTCAGCGCTGGTGTGCGCCTCTGCATTGTGGACCGCCTGATCCTCTTCCCGGTTTCCTAAGAGACGGTCCGGATTGCCCGTAAAAGCCGCAACCTTCTTGGGGACCCGACCCTCCATCCCGGAAGGTCAACGTCCAGGCGCCCGCGGAAGGGTGACAGCCCCGGTGCCTCCTGCTCTAAAGGCGGAATGCCTGGCAATTTCAGCACCTCCGGGTTCAGCGATGCGCTGGTCATCCTGGGAGCTGCCGGAATCGTCATCCCAGCCTTTGCACGCCTGAGGATCTCGCCGGTTATCGGCTTCATCATTGTCGGAATGATCGTCGGCCCGGCGGGCCTCGGCGGCCTGACGGACGATGTCCCCGGGCTCCACTACGTGACCATCTCGAACCCGCACGCCATCGACCCATTTGCGGAGCTCGGAATCATCCTGCTGCTGTTCTCAATCGGGCTTGAGCTGAGCTTCAGGCGCCTGGTCGCAATGCGAAAGGCGGTCTTCCGGATCGGTGCGGCGGAATTGCTGCTCGGGACGGTCCTGATTGCCGGGGCCCTTTCTGCAGCGGGTCAGCCGCTACAGAGTGCAATCGCCCTCGGCTTCGCGCTGGCGATGTCTTCGACCGCGCTCGTCCTTCCTATTGCGGGGACAACAAGCCCGGTCGGCCGTGCTGCCTTTGCCATGCTCTTGTTCGAAGACCTGGCGCTCGTACCGCTGCTGTTCGTCTTCGGCACCGCGGCGGCAGCTTCCGCGACTGGCTTGCTCGACATCGCCTGGAAGGGCGCACTGGTCATTGCGGGTCTTCTGCTGGTCGGCCGCTTCGTCCTGCCGCTTCTGTTCGCCCAGGCGGCGCGCACCAAGAGTCCCGAGCTATTCCTTGCGGTCAGCCTCCTCGTCGTGATCCTATCAAGCCTCGCGACCCGCGACGTAGGGCTGTCCCCGATCCTCGGGGCTCTGATCGCCGGAGTCCTGCTCGCCGAAACCGAGTATCACGCCGAGGTCGAAATCGTGACCGCCCCATTCCGGGGCCTGGCGCTTGGAATCTTCCTGATCACCGTCGGAATGCGGATCGATTTTCGCCAGCTCGCGGAAATCTGGCCCGAACTGCTGCTTGCTCTTACCGGCGTGCTTGCCGTGAAGGCGCTGGTGACAGGCATTCTGCTTAGGATGAGCGGTTCCACTGCCGGTGTTGCTGCCGAGACCGGCCTCCTGATGTCGTCGCCTTCCGAGACAACGCTCATTCTCTTGGGCGCCGCGGCCGCAACCGGCGTGATTGCACAGGAAACCGCCACCTTCTGGCAGGCGGCGACGGCCGTCGGGCTCACGATAACTCCGCTGCTGGCGCACCTGGGCCGGCTTGCCGCCCGAAGGGTCGATCCGGGCGCCGAAATCCCGGATGAAGGTCAGCTCAGGGGGCAGACGATCATCTTCGGTTTCGGCCGCGTCGGTAAGATGGTCGCTGACCTGCTGACGGAGCACGGCAAGCCGTACATCGCCGTCGATAGCGACATCGACAACGTGCTCGCCGCACGGTCTGCGGGCTACACGATCCTGTTCGGAGACGTCTCGCGAAGCGAGCTGGTTGAGAAGCTCAGGCTCGGCAACGCGGCCGCTCTGGTGTTGACGATGGACGACCCGGTTCTCGTGGCGAGAATCGCCCGCCGCGTCCGTGGTTGGTCGCCGGGGCTGGCAATCATCGCCCGCGCCCGGGATACGGATCACGCGGCCAAACTTTATGAGGCGGGTGTCACCGACGCCGTGCCCGAGACGCTGGAGGCGTCGCTTCAACTCTCCGAGGCCGTCCTTGTCGACATCGGTGTCCCGATGGGCCCAGTCATTGCCAGCATCCATGAAAAGAGGTCGGAACTCCGGTCCGAAATCATGGCGCAGGCGGACATGAAAGCGGAACCGCGTCTCGGACGGCGCCGGCTTCGGGATGCGGGTCAGTCGTCGTAGCTGGCCTCGAAACGGAGCACGCCCGCCATATAGGTCCTGTGCTCTGGATCATCGCTCGGATGCCGCTGACCATCGTAGACGGTGACCTCCGTGAAATCGAAGGGCGACACGCCCTCCAGGCAAGCGACGTTGACGCCTAGCTGATCCGGGTTCGAGCGGCGCTTGTGGTGCGTGTAGATGCCGCAGACCGAGCAGAAGTGATGCTCGGCCGTCTTCGTGTTGAAGCGATAGGTCGCGAGCTTGTCCTCGCCCCGAGTGATGCGAAAGCCTTCATTGGTAGACGTCACTGCGACCGCTCCACGCATCCTGCAGATGCTGCAGGTGCAGCGACGCGCGGATGACAGGCCGACGGGCAATTCGGCTTCAAACTGGACCGCACCGCAATGGCAGGAGCCGCTAAGAGTGATTGGCTCGCTGCTCACGGCGTCAATCACGCCGCAACCTTTTCCAGTGCGTCCCTGACGGCTTCAAGCGCCTCGCGTGCCTTCGAGCCATCAGGGCCGCCGCCCTGGGCCATGTCCGGACGCCCGCCACCGCCCTGCCCGCCGAGCGCTTCCACCGCCGCCTTCAAAAGGTCGACGGCGTTGATCTGGCCAGCAAGATCTTCGGTGACACCCACAGCGACACTGGCGCGACCCTCATTGACAGCGATCAGGGCGGCAATTCCGGAGCCCACCTTCTGCTTCATCGAGTCAACTGTCGAACGTAAGTCCTTGGGGTTCAGACCTTCCACGACCTGACCGAGGAAGCTGTGGCCGTTGACCTGCTCAGGGGCTGCAGCGTCGGACTGGGCCGACCCGGCGCCCATTGCCAGCGACCTTTTCGCATCCGCGAGCTCGCGCTCAAGCCGGCGCCGGTCCTCGACCAGCGAGGCAATCCGCGCCGGAACCTCGTCGGGAGAGGATTTCAGCGTGGCGGCGGCCTCCCTGAGCTTCGCGTCCCGATCGACGAGCCACTTCCGCGCCGCTTCACCCGTCAGCGCCTCAATGCGGCGCACTCCGGAAGAAACCGCGCTTTCGGATATGATTTTGAGCAGCTGAATATCGCCTAGTGCCCGGACGTGTGTGCCGCCGCAAAGCTCAACCGAATAATCATTGGCGGCAGTACGGCCCATCGAGAGAACGCGGACTTCTTCGCCATATTTCTCGCCGAACAGGGCCATGGCCCCTGCCGAGATCGCTTCGTCGGGTGTCATCAGGCGCGTCGTGACCGCTTCGTTCCCGCGAATCTGTGCGTTCACGTCAGCTTCGACCTGCTCGATTTCCTCGCGTGTGAGCGCCTTCGGGTGCGAGAAGTCGAACCGGAAGTAGTCCGGCGCGACCAGGCTGCCCTTCTGCGTCACATGCGTGCCGAGCCGATGACGCAGCGCGGCGTGAAGCAAGTGCGTTGCGCTATGGTTGGCGCGGACACGGTCGCGGCGTTCCGCATCGATCGTCTGGTGAATGCTCTCTCCGACGAGAAGCTCGCCTTTGACAACCTTGGTGCGAAGCACGTGAAGTCGGCCGAGCGGCTTGGCCGTATCCTCAACTTCACCTTCAAAACCCTTGAGTGTGTTCAGTTTTCCGGTGTCGCCGATTTGGCCGCCGCTTTCGCCGTAGAATGGCGTCTGGTTCGGGACGATGTCTACGACGTCGCCGATTTCCGCGCGATCAACGCGCATGCCATCCTTGACGATGGCCAGGACGACGCCTTCACCCTCGTCTCCGGAGTAGCCGGTGAACTCTGTGCTTCCGAACTCCTCGGCAATATCGAACCAAAGCTCGTCGGACGCCCGCTCGCCCGAGCCCTTCCAGGCGGCACGAGCAGCGGCCTTCTGTTGGGCCATCGCCGCGTCGAATCCCTTACGGTCCACACCCAGCCCGCGAGCCCGAAGCGCGTCCTCGGTCAGGTCGTAGGGGAAGCCGAAGGTGTCGTAGAGCTTGAACGCCGTCTCGCCGGGCAGCGTGCCGCCGTCGGCAAGGCCGGTGGTCGCTTCGTCGAGCAGCTTGAGGCCGTTCGCCAACGTCTGGCGGAATCGCGTCTCTTCCTGCTGCAGGGTGGCCTCGATCAGCGGCTGCGCCCGCACCAGCTCAGGATATGCCGCGCCCATCTCGGCGACGAGCGCAGGCACCAGCCGGTACATCAGTGGCTCGCTGGCTCCGAGCAGGTGCGCATGGCGCATTGCACGACGCATGATGCGGCGGAGAACATAGCCCCTGCCCTCGTTCGCCGGCAGAACGCCGTCTGCCACCAGGAAACCGGACGTACGAAGGTGATCCGCAATGATGCGGTGGCTCGCGGTCATGTCGGCGCCGTTGTTGCCAGTCAGCGCCGCCGAAGCCGCGATCAGCGCCTTGAAGGTATCCGTGTCGTAATTGTCGTGAACGCCCTGGAGCACTGCAGCTACGCGCTCGAGGCCCATGCCCGTGTCGATGCTCTTCTTCGGCAGCTCCGAGACGATTTCGCCCGCCGCCTGCTCGTACTGCATGAAAACGAGGTTCCAGATCTCGACGAAGCGGTCGCCGTCTTCATCCGGACTGCCCGGGGGCCCGCCGGGAATGTGATCACCATGATCGTAGAAGATCTCGGAGCAGGGTCCGCAGGGTCCCTCGTCACCCATTGACCAGAAATTGTCCTTGGTCGGGATTCGGATGATCCGGCTTTCCGGCAAGCCGGAAATCTTCTTCCAAAGATCGAAGGCTTCGTCGTCCGTATGATAGACGGTGGCCGTCAGTCGGTCAGGGTTGATCCCCCATTCCTTGGTGATCAGGTTCCAGGCGAGCTCGATCGCGCGATCCTTGAAATAGTCGCCGAACGAGAAATTTCCGAGCATTTCGAAGAAAGTATGGTGGCGCGCGGTATAGCCGACATTGTCGAGGTCATTGTGCTTGCCGCCGGCGCGTACGCATTTCTGGGAGCTGGCGGCGGTTGAGTAAGACCGCGTCTCCAGTCCAGTGAAGACGTTCTTGAAGGGTACCATGCCGGCGTTGACGAACATGAGCGTGGGATCGTTTTGCGGGACCAAAGGCGCGGACTGCACGCGCGCGTGGCCGTTCCTCTCGAAGTAGTCGAGGAAGGAGCGGCGGATATCGTTCGTCGAAGCCATGTTGAGCGGCATGTAAATGCGCTGCTGCACTGCGGCAAGGCGAGGACTTGGCACCCGCGGGCTCACGCGGCTAGGCAGGCAGGATGGCGAGACGTCCCAAGTCGAGTGTTCCGAAGTACAAGCGGAGACGACGGAAGTCTGGTTCTGTCGTCGGCCGAATCTTCGGATGGGTCGTCAAGCTGGTCCTCGTCTTCCTGGTTGGATCGATCCTGTGGGTCCTCGCCTACCGCTTTGTGAATCCGCCGATCACCGCGACCATGATTGACGACCTGATTTCGGGCCGCGGCGCGACGCACGACTGGATGAGCATCAGGCAAATCGACCGCGACATGGTCCGAGCGGCGATCGGAGCAGAAGACAGCAAGTTCTGCACTCATAACGGCTTTGACGTCGAAGCCATTGAAGACGCGATGAAACGAAATGCTTCCGGCGGGCGTATCCGTGGCGGCTCGACCATCAGCCAGCAGACCGCGAAGAACGCCTTTCTGTGGCAGGGCGGCGGCTACGCCCGAAAGGGTGTCGAGGCCTGGTTCACCTTCCTGATCGAGCATCTGTGGGGCAAGCGGCGAATCATGGAGGTCTACCTCAATCTCGCCGAGACCGGCATTGGGACCTACGGTGTGAATGCGGGCTCGCTGCGCTATTTCGACCATGATTCGAGTGCGATGAGCCGGATCGAGGCGGCAAGGATCGCCGCTGTGCTGCCACTGCCTAAAAAGCGCGGAGTGATCGCGCCCAAGGGCTTCACCCGCCGCTACGGTAATTCGATCGCCGAGCGGGTCAGCATCGTCTCCCGCGACGGCCTCGATGGCTGCGTCTATCAGGATATCGTTCCGCCGAAGGAGAAGACGCCACCGAAGACCAGGGCTCCAAAGCAGCTGCCGGGCGAGGAATTCGAGAGCGCAAAACCGCTTCCGCCGCTAAATGAGGCGGTCAGCGAGTTGCCACCTGAGTCGCAGGAGCCGATCGCGCTCAACGCGCCCGCCCCAGAGCCCCAGACGCAGCCCGCTACAAACGAGACGACGCCTCCCGCACCAGGGGACGTGGAAGCACCGCCTCCGCCGGCCAACCAGTAGCCTAATCCGCTGATTGCACGGCCTTTTGCGTTCGGCAGAGGAACGCCGGGCCGCCGCCCTCCGTTCTGGCCGCAAACCGAAAAGGAGGACAAGTAATGGCCACACGTACTCAGAGTCGTTCCTCATCCAGCAATCGCTCCGCTTCTTCTCGGAGCAGCACTGGGGGCAATGGCCGCGGCCAGGGCAGCGGCAGCGAGCGCAGCGCGTTTTCGTGGGGTGACAACGCGGGTCCGCTTCTCGGAGCAGCGCTCGCCGGAGCGGCGATCGGTTTTGCAGCCAACTATGGTCGCAAGTTCCTGATGCAAGGCCTCGAAGCGACCGCTGGAGATTGGGACGACATTCTCGCCGCGGAGCACGAGGTGGCGCTGGGCATCTTCGACAGAATGCTGGCCACGGACCAGACGCAGACATGGAAACGCAGTATGCTTCTGATGAAGCTCACCCATGCGCTCGACAAGCACGCCCACCAGGAAGAGATGGTCGTCTACCCCGCCCTTCGTGAAGCCAATATGGCGGTCAACGCCGACGAGCTCGAAGGCGAGCATGGCTACATCAAGACCTACCTCTACGAGCTGAAGACAATCGGCCCGAGCGCTTCCAACTGGCTCGAAAAGGTCCGCGAGTTTAGAGACCTGGTCTCGAAACATGCGAGGATGGAGGAGGAGGAGGTCTTCCCCTCGTTCAAGCAGAACATGACCGACGAGCAGAACGAGAAGATCACGGGGCTCGTGAACGCCGACGGGTTCTGGATGGCTTGAGACCTAACTGACGAGGGCGAGCCTCGGCGGTTCCTGCACGGAAAGGTCGACGCTCCCCTCGCCGGCAATCCGCTCGATCCTGGCATGAAGTTCAGCATCGAGCGCAAAATTTCGTCCGGCGATGACCACCGCTTGCCCTCCCGATGAAAGCGGCAGGATCAATCGGACCATGCCCCCGCCGTCCTTCGCATTTAGAAGTTCGCGGGAAATTGCCGGAATAAGGGCAAGATCTGGAATCCGAATCTCCATTTGAAGCCGGGTTCGTTTCGCCAGGCCTTCCAACGGCTGGAACCGCTTGATTGCGACGCGTGGCAGATCGTCGCCGGGACGCTTGTCCAGTTCGACGCTCAGCAGGCCACAGGTCTGCGCCCTGGCGGCGGCTTCGACTGCCGCGCTGGCCTCATCGTCGAAAATGCTCGCCTGGAACTGGCCGGATGGGTCGCTGAGTGTCGCCATGAGATAGCGGCGACCCTTCGCCGACGTTCGCCAGCGCACGTCTTCGACCAATGCGGCCATGACCGCCCCAGCGCGTCCCTCTGCGGGCATTGGGACGTCCGCCAGCTGGGCAAAGGTCCTGGCCTTGTTGGCTTCCAGCAGATGACGATGGGCCTCGATCGGATGCGACGAGAAATAGAAGCCGAACGAGTCTCGTTCCGCCGCCATGCGCTGGGCGAGCGTCCATGGTTCGGCCCTCGTGAGCCGGATTGGGGCTGCCGAGGCCGCGCTACCCCCAAACAGGCCATGCTGGCCGCTTGTGCGCTGCTCGGCTGCACTGGAAGCATGAGCGAGAATCGTCTCGGCCGAAGCGTAGACCGACGCCCGATCCGGCGCGATTGCATCGAAAGCTCCCGCAGCGGCCAGGCTCTCGATTTGCCGGCGATTGAGCAGCCGAGGATCGATCCGCTCGGCGAAGTCATCAAGCGACTTGAACGGCCCGTTCGCCTCGCGTTCCGCGACCAGCGCTTCCATGGCCTTTTCGCCGACGCCCTTGAGCGCACCCAGAGCGTAGCGGACCTTGCCGTCCTTTACCGAGAAAGCCGCCTGGCTGGCGTTTATGCACGGAGGAAGGCACCCGATCTCCCCGCGGCGCATGTCCTCGACGAACAGGGCAAGCTTGTCCGTCAGCGCAAGGTCGAAGCTCATCGACGCCGCATAGAATTCGGGTCGGTGATGCGCCTTCAGCCAGCCCGTGTGATAGGCGACAAGCGCATAGGCAGCGGCGTGCGACTTGTTGAAACCGTAACCCGCGAACTTGTCGATCAAGTCGAACAGCTCCGACGCCTTTGCAGGCGTGATGTCGTGCGCCTTGCAGCCCCCGACGAAACGGGCGCGCTGGGCATCCATTTCCGACTTGATCTTCTTGCCCATGGCGCGGCGCAGAAGGTCCGCTTCGCCGAGCGAGTAGCCGGCGAGCACCTGCGCCGCCTGCATCACCTGCTCCTGGTAGACGAAAATGCCGTACGTCTCTTTGAGGACTTCCTCGAGCATGGCGTGAGGATATTCGATCGGCGCCCGACCGTTCTTGCGATCCCCGAACAATGGAATGTTGTCCATCGGGCCCGGGCGGTAGAGCGAGACGAGCGCGATGATGTCGCCGAAGCTGGTCGGTCGGACGGCCGACAGGGTCCGGCGCATGCCCTCCGATTCAAGCTGAAACACGCCAACCGTGTCGCCTCGCTGCAGGAGCGCGTAAACCTCCTCATCGTCCCATTTCAGCGCCGAAAAATCGACGTTGATGCCTTGCTCACCAAGCAGGCGCTCGGCTTCTTTCAGAACCGACAAGGTCTTCAGGCCGAGGAAGTCGAACTTCACCAGTCCCGCCGCTTCGACATATTTCATGTCGAACTGCGTGACCGGCATGTCCGAACGTGGATCGCGATACATCGGGACCAGATCGTCGAGCGAGCGATCGCCGATCACCACGCCGGCGGCGTGGGTCGAGGCGTGCCGGGGCAGACCTTCGAGCTTCATCGCCAGGTCGATGAGCCGGCGGACCTCGGAATCGCCTTTGTATTCGGCGGCCAGCTCCGAAACGCCGTTTAGCGACCGCTCCAGCGTCCACGGGTCGGTCGGATGATTGGGGATCATCTTCGCCAGCCGATCGACGTGCCCGTAGCTCATCTGGAGCACTCGGCCGGTGTCCTTGAGGACCGCGCGCGCCTTCAGGCGTCCGAAGGTGATGATCTGCGCGACCTTGTCCCGCCCGTACTTCTGCTGAACGTAGGAAATGACCTCGTCACGCCGGGTTTCACAAAAGTCGATGTCGAAGTCCGGCATCGACACACGTTCCGGGTTGAGGAAGCGCTCGAACAGCAGGTTGAGGGCGAGAGGATCGAGATCGGTGATCGTCAGCGCCCAGGCAACGACGGAACCGGCGCCTGAACCGCGACCGGGACCAACTGGAATGTCGTGCGCCTTCGCCCATTTGATGAAGTCGGCGACGATCAGGAAGTAACCGGCGAATCCCATGCGGGTGATGACGTCGATTTCGAAGTCCAGGCGCTCCCGATAGCCAACCCTCTCCTCCTCGCTCCGCCCTGCAAGACGAGCGTCTAGGCCGGCAAAGGCATCGGCGCGGAGCTGCTCGTCCTCATGATCGGATAGGCGGGGAAGGATCGGCTTGCGCTTTGGAGCGCCCACGGCGCAGCGCGTGGCAATCACCGCCGTGTTCGCGATCGCCTCGGGCAAGTCGACGAACAAATCGCCGATGGCTCCCGAATCCTTCAGCCACGCTTCCGAGGAAGAAGTCTGGCGATCGGCGCTTTCGACATAGGCCGACTGGGCAATGCAGAGCATCGCGTCATGCGCAGCGTGAAAGCTTGGGTCCGAGTAGGCGGCCGGATTGGTCGCAACGAGCGGCAGGTCCCGCTCATAGGCGAGGTCGATCAGCGCCTCTTCGGATGCTTCTTCGACGGGGTCATTCCGCCGGATGATCTCGATGTAGAGGCGTTCCGGGAAGAGCGCCTGAAGGCGATCGAGATAAGCTCTCGCTTTGTCGTTCTGATTTTCGGACAGCAGCCGCGCTAGAGCGCCTTCCGAGCCTGCAGTCAGGGCGATGAGCCCGTCGTTTAGCGTCTCCAGGGAGGAGAAGGGGACGTGCGGATCCAGCTCAACGGGGCGATCGAGGTGCGCTGAAGAAACGAGATGGCAGAGGTTCGAATAGCCCTGTTCGTCTTTCGCCAGGAGCACGAGCCAGTCGACCCCGCTGCCGAGCTCTGGCGGACGAGCCACCGCGAGAGTCGCGCCGACGATCGGCTGGACGCCTTTGCCTGAGCATGCCTCGGTAAACGCCATGGCGGCATAGAGGCCGTTCCGATCGGTAAGCGCGACGGCCGGAAACCCCAGCTTCGCGGCACGCTCCGAGATTGCCTTCGGCTCCATCGCGCCTTCAAGCATCGTGAACGAAGAAAAGACGCGAAGCGGAACGTACGGCTGAGTCACATCCCAACTATGGCGATGGACTCGCCGAATGGCACCTGTCGCGGGGCTCTTTTCCACAATTATTTGGGAGCGCTCGAGGCCACCGGTCCCCCTCGCCTTTAGCGAAGAGATCGCCGCCCTCCTGGCAACACTAGTTCTGCTAGTGTTGGGGTGTCCAGCTGCCCATCATGATGTCGCGGATCTCGCGCATTCGGCCGCGATAGGTGTCCGCGATACACGAGTTGCTGGTGCATTGGTCGCGGTAGCCAATGAAGGCGTCACCCGTTCGCTGGAGCAAGGCACGCTGTTCCGGGTCGGCCTGGGCGATGGCGCTGGCGTATTGCGCCGACATTCGACGATCGAGCGCTGCAAGACCGGGGTCGTTGCAGACCGCGACTTCGCCAGATGTCCGGGCATTGGCACAATTGAAGTTGGGATTGGCCGCGGAATTCGTGGAATTGCCGCCGGGAATTGGCGCCAGCGGATCTGAAGGCGCCGACGGCACTTCAGCGACATCGTTGGTCACGGTGTTCGAAAGCGCGTCCTCGGCCGGCGTTTCGGTCTTGGCGAGCGACGCGAGCTGGGAAATGAGGTCGTCCGCATTTGAAAGTGCGACACCGCTTCCGCTAGCGCTCGCCCCCGTCTGAACGGTGTACAGGACGTCGGCGCTCAATGAGCGGCGTCCGCCAGCGATTGCAACGCCGGCCGGAAGATCGAGCGTCAATGTTCCATTGCACGTAATGCCTTCCGCACTGTCGTCGCGCAGCACGACAGCTTCCATCCGCACGGATGCGTAGGTTGCGATCTTGTTGAACGCCGCTTCGTCACCGCCCCGAGCCGCTGCAGCGCGCCGGAAAAGCTCCTTCTTGATCTCGTCATACGTCGCCTGACCGGAACAGCGATCCGCAGGGTCTCCGGCGGATGCCACCGTCCCGGGGCCGGTGAGACGGTCGTCTTCACTGGATCGACTGCCGAACACCATCATGACGATGATCAGGAGAATCAAAGCTCCCAGCGCGATTGCTGCAATGACGGTTGGGCTCACACGTTGCACGGAGCCGCCAACGCCTTCGTCGGGCCTGCGCTCCACTATTCGAGATGACCTTCGTGAAGGCGCAAGACGCGGTCCATCTTCGACGCGAGCCGCTCATTGTGGGTAGCGACCAATGCGGCGCTTCCTTCGCCCCGAACCAGCGAAAGGAACTCCGCGAGGACGGTGTCCGCCGTCGCCTCGTCGAGATTGCCCGTCGGCTCGTCGGCAAGGATCAGCGGCGGCTTGTTCGCAAGTGCCCTGGCAACGGCGACGCGCTGCTGCTCGCCGCCCGAAAGCTTGGATGGGCGGTGGTCGAGACGGGCGCTCAAGCCAAGTGCACCGAGGAGTTGCTCCGACCTGGTCTGCGCGGCATCCGTCGTAGAGCCATGGATGAGCTGCGGCAGAACCACATTCTCGCGGGCGTTGAACTCCGGAAGGAGGTGGTGGAACTGGTAGACGAAGCCGAGCGCCTCGCGGCGAAGCTCCGTACGCCCTTCGTCGTTGAGCTCCGCTGCCTCGCGGCCAGCGATCCGGATCGATCCCTCGAAACCACCCTCAAGAAGCCCGACAGCCTGGAGCAAAGTCGATTTTCCCGACCCCGACGGCCCGAGGAGAGCGACGATCTCTCCCGGCATGACGTCAAGATCGATGCCGCGGAGCACTTCGATGGTGACGTCACCCTGCGTGAAGCTGCGCTTTAGCCCTCGAGTCGAAAGGACTGACTCACTCATAGCGGAGCACCTGGACCGGGTCGGTGCTGGCCGCCTTCCAGGCCGGATAGAGCGTCGCGAGGAAGGACAGGACCAATGCAATCAGGATGATTGCGGTGACTTCGACCGGATCGGTCTTGGAAGGCAATTCCGACAGGAAGCGCACGGACGGGTCCCACAGGTTCTGGCCGGTGAGGAATTGGATCGCGTTCACGACCGACTGCCGGAAGAAGAGGAAGATCGCCCCGATGATGATTCCCAGCATTATGCCGAGCGATCCGATCGTGACACCGACCGTCACGAAGACCTTCATCATGCTTCGCCGGCTTGCTCCCATGGTTCGAAGTATGGCGATGTCCCGCGTCTTCGCGCGCACCAGCATGATCAGCGACGACAGGATGTTGAACACGGCGACGACGACGATCAGCGACAGCACGACGAACATTGCGATACGCTCGATTTCCAGCGCCTCGAACAGTGCCGAATTCATCTGCTGCCAG
>DASSFK010000140.1:0-7942 GCA_035694565.1 Sphingomicrobium sp. | reverse complement strand
ACAGGAGACCAGAAATGTTCAAGCGCTTCGTCAAGCTGATGAACGACAGCAAGGGTGCAACGGCCATTGAATACGGCCTGATCGCAGCTCTCATCGCCGTTGCGGCGATTGGCGCGATGCGTGGTATCGGCTCCAAGCTGAACACGACTTTCGGCAACGTTTCGAACGCTCTCTAAGAGCCTGTTTGAAACTCCGGGGCGGCGGTGCCGAAAGGCGCCGCCGCTTCTTTTTTGCGGTTAACGCACGCTAACCGGCGAGCTTAAGGTTTTCTCAAAACCTTCGACCTAGTTCCGGCTCCAGCCTGCGAAGTTGCGGGGGTGGGAGCGTTCTTCCCGAGTGGACCACAGGAGATCGGAAGATGTTGAAGTTTCTGAAGCTGATTAAGAACGAGCAGGGCGCGACGGCAATCGAATATGGTCTGATCGCAGCTCTCATCGCCGTTGCGGCGATTGGCGCGATGCAGGGCATCGGCAGCAAGCTGAACACGACGTTCGGGAACGTTTCGAACGCTCTCTAAGAGCTTTCAAACGTACCAGCGAGCGGCGGCGTCCTGAGGGGGGCGCCGCCGTTTTCGTATGCGGTCTATTTTCGTTAACGGCTCGCAACCTGCATCCTTAGTAAATCAGAAACCGTTTTGGAGGAGAATCCTCGTGCGCGGTTGCGTCTGATCGCGTGGGACAACGTGCTGTTCCTTCGTGCGTAAGCTGAGGGAGAATGTAATGTCTAAGTTTCTGAAGCTGATCCGTAACGAGAGCGGTGCGACCGCCATCGAATACGGCCTGATCGCGGCTCTGATCGCGGTTGCAGCGATCGGCGCGATGACGAGCGTCGGAAGCAAGCTGAACACGACGTTCGGCAACGTTTCGAACGCGCTCTAACTCGTCACGATACGATCAAAGCGACGGCGGCGCCGAGAGGCGCCGCCGTTTTGTTTGCATCTCTCCCGCAAGTTACCAGGATTCACGCATCATCGGGCGCCGATAGCCCCGGTCACGCATCGATTCCCGGCTCCCACCCTGGTCGCCGCGCCACCTTTCGTTCCTGTCCCAGCTTCCGGAGCGCTTGAGATCGTCTTCGGTCATCTCGATCCTGTAGCCGCCCAGGCGGGTATCGAAGGTGAGCTGATCCCAGTCGAGCGGGTAATAACGGTCGTCGAGGCCGAGAAAACCGCCGCCGTGCTTCAGCACGGCGTAAACGATTTTGCCGCGGAACTTGTCGACCATGAAGTTGTGAATCGAACCGAGCCGCTCGCCACCGATGTCGTAAACGGGCGTACCCTCGACCTTGTTCGAAGCGATCAGCCGCTCGGTCTCATCCGTCGGGATACCGAACCTGTTGTCGTCCGGTCCGAATTCCTGCCGGCTCCGGCCCGAACGCTCTTCGAAATTGCGTCCGCCGGACCGTTCATCCCGTATCAGGCTGCGCCTGCGCATGTCCGGCTCGCGTTCGCGGTTCCGGAAGAACGCTCCGCGGTCGCGGTCATAGCCGCCATATCGGCGCTCCCGCTCATCGAAGTCCCGATAATCGCGATCGCGGGTCATGTAGTCGTCGCCATTCCAGTCAGGACGAGGCATCTTGTCCTCCTTTCAAACAATCGAAGATCACGCGCCTTCGACGCGCTCCGCAATATCAATGGCCGGGCAGAAGCGCCGTTCCGCCGCCGGTCGCGGGTCGGGGTCCGGCTATCGTAAGCCGTTGTTTTCAGCCTGCATCGACCCTTTCGACAGAGCTATTTGAAGGAGCTCGACGAAGGGCTAGGAAGGAGGGACAAAGGGGGATCAACATGGCGACTCTAGCTCACCAGCCGATCGCGCCGGCCGCAGGCGACGAACGATTCTTTCTTCGCGCGGCGATCGTGATGACGATTACGATCGTCGCCGGATTTTCGCTTCAGTACGTCATGGGCCGGTCGACGTTTGGAGCTCCGATCCGCGTCCACCTCCATGCCTTCTTCTTCATGGGCTGGGTAGCGATCTACCTTTTGCAGAACATCTTCGTGGCGACGGGCCGGATGCACCTGCATCGCATGCTCGGATGGGTCGCCGCATTCTGGATCATCCCCATGGTCGTCATGGGCTGCTTCGTGACCATTGCGATGGTCCGGCTCGGCTATGTTCCCTTCTTCTTCCGGCCGCTGCAATTCCTGATCTTCGATCCGGTCACCGTTTTCGCGTTCGCCGCTCTGACCGTGGCCGCGGTGAAGCTCCGACGCCGGACGGAATGGCACCGGCGGCTGCACTTCTGCGCAATGTCTCTGCTGCTCGGCCCCGCTTTCGGCAGGTTGCTGCCAATGCCGCTTTTGCAGCCGTGGGCGTGGGAGGCGGCCTTCGTACCGTGCATCCTTTTCCCGATCGCCGGTGTCCTCGCGGACATCCGGCGCAATGGGCAGGCGCATCCTGCCTGGAGGTGGGGAATTGCGACGATGCTCGGCACATTCGTGCTCATCGAGGCGATCACGTACAGCCCGCTCGGAACGTCGATCTATCGCGCGGTGACTGCGGGTTCGCCTGGCGAAGCGGTCGACCCGCTCGGATTTGCGCCGCCGCCGGCGGGACCCATGACCGGTCGCTCCTGAGGTGCTTTGAAAGCGGTGAAGCGCCCTTCAAGGGCCTTCAGTCGGCGCACCGTTGACGCGCTTAAGCGTTGAGAAAGGCATGGAAAAATTCCAGATCCGCTATTTTCGCGGCGACGAGCTCGAAAGAGTCGAGACGGTCGAAGCTTCCGACTTGCTCGAGGTGATCGACCGCGCGTCGCCCCCTGAGCGCGAGCTTACCGCCGAGATCTGGTCGAGGATCGGCAAGGTCGGGATAGTCGGACCATTGCCGGGACAGTCCGGTGAAGACCATGCCCGTTCCGCGCCGGAATCTGAGGTCTCCGAATTGATGAAGGTCCGCCTGCGGCTGGTCCGCGGCTAGGAAACGCATCGTCCCAATTCGACGGAATGATCAGGGCCAACCCTGATTGGCATTGGCCTCGCGAATCCTGAGTTTTGCCGCGTCCACGCTGTTGGTGCGGAGAGGGTCGATCGAAATCTTCCGGGAAGCCATTGCTTTAACGATCGGGGCGCTCCTCCCGATCATGAATCCCTTCAGCACCGCGCCGCTGTTCATCGCCCTGACCTCGGGAATGGATCAACGAACGCGGAATCGCCAGGCGCTTCTGGCCTGCATCTACGCATTTGGGATCCTGGTCGTTTTCCTGCTTCTCGGCTCCGCAATCATCGATTTCTTCCGGATCTCGATCCCGGGCCTCCGGACGGCCGGGGGTCTGATCATGTCAACCATTGGCTTTCGGATGCTCTTCCCGGCGGCGCCGGCCGTTGTTAGTGAATCCAGCCAGCAGCAAGAGCTGGAGATTGCTTTCACGCCCCTGGCGATGCCTAGCCTTGCCGGCCCCGGCTCGATTTCTGTCGTCCTGACCGCCGCTCCCCAGATCAAGAGCATGCATCCGGGCGATCGAGGGCTGGTCGTCGTGGCCGTGATCCTCGGAATGGTGCTGACGCTCGTCTTCTGCTTCGCTGTCCTTCGGGCGGCGAGCTCGATGGTCCGTTACCTCGGGCAAAGTGGCATCGATGCGATGACCCGGATCTTCGGTTTCTTGCTGATCTGCATCGGAATGCAGTTCCTGCTCACCGGAATCAGCGATTTCTACAATCTCCGCTAGGACCCGGTCCGTGCATCAAAAAAAGGGCGCCCGGAGGCGCCCTTTTGATGTCTTTTCGAAAGGATGGTGGAGCCGAGGGGGATCGAACCCCTGACCTTCGCAATGCCATTGCGACGCTCTCCCAGCTGAGCTACGGCCCCGATCCTTGACGCGCCTTAGGCGATGTTTTCTCGCCTGCAAACGGGGAATTTAAGCTCCCCGGCGCGTACGTCTATGCTTCGTCGTCTTCCGCCGCGCGCTCGACTCCAAGGTCGTCGTCGCCGGTGTCCAGGTCGACTTCCTCGTCGGCGCTGGGCTCTTCTTCCTCGTCGATCGCCAGATCCTCGGCCTCGAGGTCCTGGTCGCTCGGAGCTTCCTTCTGCTTCGTTTCGACGGCCTCGAACGGAAGCGGCTGCTTCGACTTCAAGACGGGTTCGGGATTCCATTCGGTGGCGCATTCGATGCAATGCACCGGGTCGCCATTGCCGAGATCGTAAAAGCGTGTCGAGCACTTGGGGCAAGTGCGCTTGGTGCCCCATTCGGGCTTCACCATGAGGGTCTGTCTCCAGTCAAAATCCGGGTGGCCGAATGAAGTCGGCAGCGTTCGGGCGCGCGCCTTGCCATAGGCTACCCGCCCTGTCAAAGCGCGGCCCTTGAACAAGGATCTCGGAATTGGAAGCGGCCCGCGCAAGGGGTTCGTGATCGCCGTCGACGGCCCTGCCGCCAGCGGCAAGGGCACGATCGCCCGAGCTCTCGCCGATCACTTCGGTCTTCCGCACATGGATACCGGACTGCTTTACCGGGCTGTCGCACTCAAGCTGTGGCGCTGGGGCGGAGACCCGAACATCGAGTTCGAGGCCCTTCGCACCTGCGACGATCTCGGCTTCGACCCGGACGATGAAGAACTTCGCAGCGAGCCAGTTTCCCGGATCGCTTCCAAGGTCTCTTCCTATTCATCGGTCCGTGAAGCCCTGCTCCAGCGCCAGCGCGACTTTGCCGAGCAAGAGGGCGGGGCGGTTCTCGATGGACGCGATATCGGGACGGTCATCGCTCCGGACGCCGACGCCAAGCTGTTCGTCACCGCGAGCGCGGAGGTCCGTTCGCAACGCCGCGTTCGCGAGCTTCTCGAGCGCGGCATGCCGGGTCACTACGACGACGTGCTCCTCGACATACGCGCCCGCGACGAGCGGGACTCGAACCGGGAGTTTGCGCCCTTGCGCCGGGCGGACGACGCCGACTTGCTCGACACCAGCGAGCTCGACATTGATCAGTCGATTGCGGAGGCCATCCGCCTTGTTGAACGCCAGCTCGCCCACGCCTGACTAGTGCGCTGCGAGAGCGGCGAGTTCCTTCACGAATTTGGCAGCAACGACGGCTGTCATCCCGTTGATGTCGCGTGTCGGATTATATTCGACGACATCGGCGCCGACGATCGGCGCTTCGATGCGATGGAGCACGGACAGGATGTCACGAACCGACAGGCCGCCCGGCTCATGATGTGAAACGCCTGGGGCGAATGCCGGATCGAGCGCGTCCAAGTCGATGCTGACGTAAAGCGGCGCGTCAGGGATCGGTACCGTATCGGGTCTGAAACTCCGCATTTCGACGATTTCGACGCCGAACCTTTCTGCCTGCATCCGGCAGTGACCGTTGAGGGTGCGGATCCCTACCTGGACGAGGCGGTTCGCAAGGCCGCGCTCCATGATCCGAGCGAACGGCGAGGCATGGCTCAGCGGATCGCCCTCGAAGTCTTCGTAGAGGTCGGGGTGCGCATCGAAATGCAGGATGTTCAATGGCCCATGAACCTCGGCCAACCCCGACACGATGGGATAGGTGACCATGTGGTCCCCGCCGAGGAAGATCGGCGTCGAGCCTGCTTGCCTGGCTGCCGCATGAATGCGCTCGAAGTCGCCCTCGGCCTCCTCCAGCGGAAGGTCGCCGAAATCCTCCAGCGCTATTTCCACGCCGAGCTCGCCTCCACGCTCCGTCGCGCTGTTCCCATGCGGTGAGGCCAGTGCCGCTCGAATCGCGACCGGAGCCTGCGCCGGACCGCGCAGAAACGAGGAATGCGAGTCGGTCGGGAGGCCGAGGAGCCGAATCCTGGTCAACGGCGGGAGGCCTTTCGGCTGAACGGAAGGAGCGCTGGAAGGGCGAACGCTGCCGCAAACGTCACGCGGATGCTCGATTGGGAAAGCAGCAGCTTGCCGATGAGTCCAGACAAGCGGGCTGTCCAAAATATGGTCGCGTGCGGAGCCACTTCGAAGTCATTGCACTGGGCCGAAACGACCGCAATGTCCGCCCGTCCGATGTAAAGACTAATTTACACGCGTCGATGGATCGGCGAAAGTGACGTTCTGGAGGGAGTCGGAGCGGTGAACCATTGGTTTAGGGAGCCCGGCGACGCCGAAGAACTGATCTTCGGTGGAGGTTATCGAACGCTGGAGCAGCGGAAGCGGCGGCGTGAAGTGCTCGAGACCGTTTCGACTGGAGTTATCGCAACCATCGTCGTGTTCCTGACGGGGATGGCCTTCACCAATCGCGACGAACTGCCGCGATATTATCCCAGCTGCCGCTGGGCCCAGTTCGTTGGGGCCGCGCCGATCGCGCGCGGCGAAAAAGGATATCGTGAAGCCTTAGACGCTGACAGCGACGGCCTCGCCTGCGAGCCTTATCAGGGCGGGTAGCAAGCCGACTGGCTAGAAGCGCCAGGAAAGCCCGACGGCCGCGCGGCGAGTGCGCTTGGGCGCTACGTTTGCCGGGACATCCCCGACATAGCCGCGAGCCTTCGGCGCTGTTTCCCAAATGCCGAGGCCGACGACCGTTCCCGGCGCAACCTGCTTTCCCGCAATGATGCCGCGCCGCGTTTGCAGCACGCCGTCCGGACCGCTGTAATCAATGACCGGGAAAGCCATCCCCCGGCGATCGATCTGCGCCGGAGGTTCGCCAGCGAAGCGGGAAAGCGTTGGAAGGGACTGGACCGAACGCTGGCCGGGCGGTTCGGCAAGTGCGGGGGCGGCGCAGACGATCGATGTCGCAAACGCCAGAACACCCGCACGCGTCATCAGCGCTCCTCTCTCCAACCGATTGAATGAACCACTGATCGGGAACGAGAGTTCCTCAAGCGCAGAACCCGCAACTTTGTGGGACACATGGCTGTGGCGCTGGCACCACGTCTTACCGCCTCCCCTTCTTACGGGACTCACGAGCGAGTCACGGCCTCCGGAATGGGAAAGGAGCAAGGAAGTCGCCGCTTTGCAATACGCATCCGCGTGCAATCACCAAGCCGGAAAGGGCTCGCGCGGTCGCCGGAGCGGCCGTCACGATGGCGCGATCATTGGGGTAGGCGGCTGAAGCGAGCCCTGTTGAACAGGATCATTCCGAGAGGAAGCGCGCCGCGCTCCGGCACACGCCCGCGATTCAAGGGATCGCGACCATGTTCCACATATCTTCAAATTGCCCGATGACCGCCTATGTGACCCTTCGAGGAGACCGGCGGCACAATGGCTGGGCGGGTCCAGTCTTGGGAACGCCGGTTTTTCAAGGAAGGTTGAGTGAACGTGCCCGACGATCGGCAGACTGCGCGCGTTGAATTCCAGCGAATGATGAAGTGGATCCTGGTGGCGGCCGTGGCGATGGTCGCTGCGGCATTGCTCTATCTTAAGGCTTCGGGCGACCTGACCGTCAATCTGGTGATCGCGACCATCCTCGGTGTCTTCTTCTCGGTGCTGCTCGGTTGCGGTCTCTTCGCCGCCGCTTTTTTCAGCGACAAGAGCGGCCACGACCAGGACGTCACGGACGCGACGCGGAACGACCGCGCCGACTAGGGTTTCCGTCGCACCGCCCAGACCAATGCCGACAGGCTGCTGATGAGGGCAGCGATTGCGAAAATTGCGGTGGGATCGAGAACGAGCACCCCAGGCCTCCTCAGCAAAGGCAAAATTGCGACTCTGCTTTCTCCATGTTCCCTATTTGTTCCCTATATGCAATAGGAATTTGCCTAGAGCCAAGTAGCGGATTCTTCACACATGTTTGGTAGCTCACCCAGTCTTGGGACCAGTGAAAAGAGACCGACCAGTGCGGGAAACGAGGAGCACGGCTGTGCGGATTGCAAGCAGCCACATGATCACGACTTGCGCCACGGCGGCGGCGATCATGCTGTTTGTCGCGCTCGGCAGCCAGGTGCTTCCGTCGGCCCTCGCCGGGCTTCAGTTGCAGGCCCACGACAACATGCTGTCGGTCGCGTTTCTGCTGAACATCGCGATCATCCTGTTCGGCTGGCGCCGCTCAAAGGATCTGCGCG
>DASSFK010000139.1:0-5953 GCA_035694565.1 Sphingomicrobium sp. | reverse complement strand
ACGATCTTCATCCTTCCGCCCTCGATGGCGGAGCTGGAGCGGCGGCTGCGAGCACGCGGTACCGACGCTGAGGAGGTGATCCAGGACCGAATGGCCCGTGCTGCCAGCGAGATCAGCCACTGGCCCGAATATGAGTATGTCTTGGTCAACCGCGACACGGAGGAGTGCCTCGGCCAGGTTCGCGCGATCGTCGCTGCCGAACGGCTGAAGCGCCAGCGCCAGATCGGCCTCGTGCCCTTCGTCCGGGACCTCATCGGCCCCGCTCACTAGGCTTCGAGAAGCTCCAGGAAGCGTGCCGCGGCGAAAAAGTCCCAGCGGCGGCTGGCGAGCGCCGCCTCGGCTTCCGCGTCCGAGCCCCACTGCTCGAGCTGCCATCGGTCATCGAGGCTGACGGCGTCCCACGCCTGCTCCGCAGTGAAGGCGCGCTCGAGAACCCCGAGCGCGGCAAGAAGCGATCCGCCGATGGTGACGAGCGGCGACAGGCCCGCGAGACGGAAGGCATCGAGAGCCGTGATCGCATGGGAAAGCCGCTCGACGGTCGCAGCCGGCTGGGCGACGTGGGTGATGTCGATCGTCGTGTTGAAGTCGACGTCGAAACGCCGCCGTCCCCAGCTCAGCAGCGCATCCCAATCCTTCTCCTGACGATCGATCAGGCCCTTTGGTCCCTCGGCGCGATAGCAGGCCAGGTCCGCCTCCGCGTAGCGCTCCAGCCCGCCTGCGAAGGCCTCCTTGTTTGGACCAATCCGATCAACGGCGGCGTTCGCCAGCCCGGTCAGCGGCATCAAGCGCGGATCGAGCTTTTCCTCGACGTTGTTCCACTCCCCGGCGATCGCCTGGGCCAGCGCCTCGGTCGGAACAACCAGGGGCTCGCGCGCCGGCGTTCGAAGCGGTTTGCCGTCCAGCTCCACGCCCCAGCCGCCTTCGCCTCCGACCACTTCCGCGAGCGTCCAGAAGCGCCTCATCCGCGCTCCCGGTCTTGCTGCTCCCATCCCTTCTTGAGGAGCTTGGGCGCAAATACGGCGTCGATCGTGCCGATGATTGCAAGGATGGCGCCGACCGTCGGCCAGCCACCCTCGCGCAGGAGGTCGGTATAGATGATCGCGATTCCGAGGAAGAAGGTGGCGAGGCCGAGCAGCCGAACACCCATGAAGAGGTGGAAGCGCCGCCTCCAAAGAGTCTCGTCAGCCATAGAGGCGCTCCCTGCTCTCTTCGAGAATCGCAAGAACATCGAGCGGCTTGTCGGCCACCGCGACGGCCCCGGCGTCGAGCATCTCGTGGGCTTCATGATAGCCCCAGCCGGCGCCGATCCCGATCGCTCCGGCAGAAGCCGCCATGCCCATGTCGAAGGCGGTGTCGCCGATCACGATCGTGGTCTGTGGCGAAGCGCCCGCGTCGGCCATGGCCTGCTCGACCATCGAGGGATGGGGCTTGGAGGGATGCCGGTCCGCGGTCTGGAGCGAGACGAAGCGGTCGACCATCCCATGGCAGTCGAGGCAGAGCGAGAGCCCCCGGTCGGATTTGCCGGTCGCGACCGCAAGCAGCCAGCCATCCCTTTCGAGGGCGTCGAGCAGCTCCGGAATATCCGCAAACAGCGGCTCCTCGATCTTGCCTTCCGCGCGGGCGCTCTGGAAATGGCGCTTGTAGCTTTCGGCGAGGAGGATGTGGCGGTCGCGGCCCTCGTTCGGGATCAGGGTCGCGATCGCTTCGACGAGGCTTAGTCCGATGACTCGGCGGCTCACTTCCGGCGGCGGCACGGTCAAGCCATGGTCGCTGAACGCCCCCGACAGCGCCGCGAAGATATTGCTCCCGCTGTCGACCAGGGTCCCATCGCAATCGAAAACCGCCAACCTATTCATTCACTCTCCTCGCTTCGTCGATGGCGTCGACGATGTCGGTCCTTCCCGCGCCGAGCTGGCCCGCGAGCGTCGCGGCCAGATCCTCGCCCGACTTGTGCTGGTTGAACTTGCGCGTACCGCGGATCTCGGTCGGGTCCAGCTCGAAGCCGGCGATCGCCCTGGTCATCGCCTCGAACCTCCCCTCGCCCATCTTGGCGCGAGTCCAGGGTTTTTCCGGCTGATGGATCCCTTCGAAGCGCTCGCTCAACCTGTCGAGGAGGTCGACAAGCTCGTCATCGGCAAGCGGGCGAGCAACGCCCTCGATCTCGGCGGCTTCATAATGCCAGGTCGGCACCTGGTTGTCGGAAACGTACCAATTCGCGCTTTGATAGGCCTCTCGTCCGGACACGCTGATCAGGATCGGACGGTCGGCGAGATGCTCGGCAATCCGGTTGCGGCGCGCGACGTGAAAGCGAATGCGTCCCTCCGCCGTGACGAGGACGGGCGCATGAACGACGAACAGGCCTTTTTCCGAAGACGTGAAGATATGTGCGAAAGAGCGTTCGGCGATGAAACTCAGCAATGCTTCCCGGTCCTCCCAGGCGAAGGCGCGATTGGGATGCATCAGCGCCTCTGCTGCGACTGCGAGCGCGAGCGGCGTTCTCCGCGCCGGTTGCGGCGGCGCTCGCGGGCGGCGGCGGTGACCTTACGCTGCTTCGCTTCGGGCGATTGCGACGGCTTCGGCGTGTCGAGCGGCATGCTTTCGCCGTGCATCAACTCGAAGCCGAGAGTCGCCAGGCTGTCCGACATATGGGGCGGCAGCTCGGCCGTGACATCGATCACCCCGTCCGGGGAATCGATCCGAAGCCGGCGCGCATGGAGATGCAGCTTTCGGCTGATGCCCCCGGTCAGGAAGGCCTCTGCTCCACCATATTTGGCATCGCCGACGATCGGATGACCAATCGCGGCCATATGGGCACGAAGCTGGTGCGTGCGCCCCGTGAGCGGCTGAAGCTCGACCCAGGCGGCGCGATTGCCCGCGCGGTCGATCATCCGCCAGCGGGTCTTTGCGGGAAGCCCGTGCTCCTCGCTGATGTGCATCTTCTCGCCGCCCGTACCCGGCTGCTTGGCGAGCGGAGCATCGATCAGCCCCTCATCCCCAGACGGAACGCCGACAATCAGCGCCCAATAGACCTTGCGCGCCGTGCGTCCGGAAAATGACTTGGAGAAATGTCCGGCCGACCGCGCCGTCTTGGCAACGAGCAAAGCGCCGGACGTGTCCTTGTCGAGCCGGTGAACCAGCTTCGGCCTGTTGCCCCCTTCACCTGCGAGACCGTCCAGCAGCCGGTCGAGATGGTGGTGGGTCTTGGTCCCGCCCTGCGTCGCGAGCCCCGGCGGCTTGTTCAGCACGAAGGCGCTCGGGTCTTCGTAGATGACCATATCGCGAACGAGCTCCGCTTCCTCGGTCGAGAGCGGCTCGAGCTTGCGCTCGGGGCGAGGCGATCGCGCCGGCGTCGCTTCAGCGGCCGGAACCTCGATCGTCTGACCGGCCCCGAGCCGGTCGCCGGGCGTCGCGCGCTTGCCACCAAGCTTCAGCTGTCCCGTCCGGGACCATCGGGAGAGCATGTTGAAGCTGATGTCGGGCGCATTGCGCTTGAACCAGCGGTCCAGTCGGATGCCGTCGTCATCGACGGAAACAGTAAAGGTGCGCGGCTCGGCCATTGGGGCGCGCTTAGCCCCGCGAACTCCAATAGTCGAACGCCTGGGACTGGAGCTTGTCGATCAGACGCTTGGCCTTGGGGCCTTCCCAAAGGCCGGCATAGCCATGCTTCTTCGCGCCGCCGACCCACCAGCCCTGCCCCGGAAGGCCGTCGGACTGCCGCACGACGAGGACGGCGAGCTCCGGCTCGCCCAGCTCCTCGGCCTCGTCGTCGACATAGGCGAGCACCTTGCAGAGTGCCCGCATCTTGGGCCTCGTAAAGTCATGGCCGAGCAGCTGCAGCGTCTCGGAATAGGTGATCGGCTGCCCAGCCGACGCGCTCGAAATGAGAATCGCGCGAACTTCGGCCGGGTCGGCGAGCAGTCCTGCCCGATCGTTCACTGCGGCTGCTGGGTGACGGGCGTCAATTCGAACACGTCGAGTTTCGAATTGCTCTGCGGCCAGGGAATCACGAGGCGCCATTTGAAGGGCGCGATCCGCTCCAACACGCCGGCCATGTCCCGCTTCGGATCTTCAGCATAAGCCAAGGGCTGATCCTCATCACCGAGCGCAAGGCTGCCAAGGAAGATGAGCCGTTCCGGCCGGTCATCTTCCCACAGGCGTCCGGCGGGGCGCTGGCTTCCCGTCTGCTTGACGATCGTCAGTAGATCACCCTCCACCTCGACGTAACAGAAGAAGGGCTTGAAGCGCTCAAACGCCGGACCCTTCGCGTTCACCCGGCCGAGCTTGATGAGCCGGCAATTGTAGCTTCCAGGAGTAGGGGCCGGCCGAGCAAGGCCTGCTCGCGGCCGGAGAAGCGCACCTTCCGCATCGACTTCTTTTCCGGCCATCCTGTGGGCATCCTGAAGCGCCTCCTGCCAGGCAAGGCCCAGGCGGGCGATGCGCTGCTTGTCGGCATCGGTCGCGACGCCTTCCCAGACGTCGGCCTTCGTCTGCGGCTCGGCAATGATCGTCGCGCGCGGCTTCTCGGTCTCGACCGCCGTCGTGCAGGCAGCGAGAGACAGCGTCAGAAGTATGGTGAGGCCGCGACTTGCCACGCTTCAAAAGGTGGCATCGGCCGAGATCAGTTGCAACTAACACGGCGCAAAGCATTCGCTTTGATTTGCCGCTCACGGCCTCTAGGCGCGCGGCAGATGAATCGCGCCAACGCCAGGGCCCAGGACCATGCCACCGCACGCCAGGGCTTTACGCTCGGCGTCGCCGCCTACGGCCTGTGGGGCGTACTTCCCATCTATTTCAAGGCATTACGGTCGATCGACGCTGCCGACATCGTCGCTCACCGGATCGTCTGGTCGGTACCGGTCCTGGCCGTGCTCCTGACCGTCACCCGGACCTGGAAGGACGTCGGCAAGGCGCTTCGGAACCGGCGTGCGGTCGCAATGCTCTTCATCACCGCCGCACTCATCGGGGTGAACTGGCTGCTTTACGTCTATGCGGTGAACAGCGGGCACATCCTGGCCGGGAGCCTCGGCTACTACCTCAACCCGCTCGCCAACGTCCTGCTCGGCCGAATCGTGCTGAAGGAACGGCTCGTGCCGCTGCAATGGGCTGCCGTTGCCCTCGCCGCTGCAGGGATTTCGGCCCTTGCGATCGGTGCGCTCAGCCAGCTGTGGATCAGCCTGACGCTCTGCGTGAGCTTCGCGACCTATGGCCTGTTGCGGAAGATCGCACCGGTGGATGCCGTCGCGGGCCTCGCGATCGAAACCGGGATACTACTTCCCTTCGCGGCCGGCTGGCTCATCTTGTCCTACCTGTCCGGCGACCAGATCTTCGGCTCGTCCACTATCGATATCCTGCTGATCGGACTGGCGGGAATCGTTACGGCGACTCCGTTGCTGCTGTTCACCGCGGCGGCGAAGCGGCTCCGCTACTCGACGCTGGGCATGCTGCAATTCCTCGCGCCGACGCTTCAGTTCCTGTTGGCAGTCGCAGTTTACGGAGAGCCGTTCACCCCGGCGCACGCCATCGCGTTCGGAGCGATCTGGACGGCTCTCGGCCTCTACGTCGTGGCCATCCTTCGCCAAGTCTCCGCGTCAGTTGCCTTGCCCGAATAAGGAACATGGCGCAGGCTGGATTCATGCCAGTGAAGAAGATCCTCGCCGCCGCCGCGCTTCTCGCGCTCACGTCCTGCGACCCGATGTACGGGCAGGATCCCTACGGCCCGCAACCCTATCCGGGACCGGCACCCTATCCGCAGAATCCCTATCCTGGTGCGCCCACCCCCTATCCGGGACCGGCGCCTTATCCGCAGGAGCCATATCCGGGAACGCCGGCTCCCTATCCCGGCCAGCCGAATCAGCCGGCACCGCCGGAGTGCGTGATCAGTTCCTCACGGGACTGGACGGCGTGGATCAATCGCATGCCCGGCACAGGGGCCCCGACTTTGGTCATCAGCGGC
>DASSFK010000138.1:0-7494 GCA_035694565.1 Sphingomicrobium sp. | reverse complement strand
TCCGTTCTGGCGACCGCCAAGCACTACCTCGGCGACGGCGGCACATTCCATGGCGTCGACCAGGGCGAGACCCGCACCAGCGAGGACGATCTCATGAGGACGCACGCGGCGGGCTATTATGGCGCGCTCGCGGCCGGCGTTCAGACGGTGATGGTGAGCTATTCGAGCTTCACCGACACCGCCACCGGCAAGCAGTGGGGCAAGATGCACGGCAACGAGCATCTCGTTGGCGAGGTGCTGAAGCAGAAGCTCGGCTTCGACGGCATTGTCGTCAGCGACTGGAACGGAATCGAACAGGTTCCGGGCTGCACCAAGTGGCATTGCCCGCAGGCGATCAACGCCGGGATCGACCTGATCATGGTCCCGGACGACTGGAAGCAGTTCATTCCCGCCACCATCGAGGACGTCAAGGCGGGCCGGATCCAGATGAGCCGCATCGACGACGCCGTCTCACGAATCATCCGGGTGAAGCTTCGCTCCGGGCTGTTCGACGGGTCGCCTGCGGCGGGCCCGCGTCCGGATCCGTCCGTCATGAATTCGCCGGCGGTGCGCGATCTCGCTCGCGAGGCGGTGCGCAAGTCGCTCGTTCTGCTCAAGAACGACGGCGGGGCTCTTCCCCTGAAGCGGCAAGGGAAGATCCTGCTCGTCGGCAAGGGCGCGGACAGCCTTCCGATGCAGTCCGGCGGATGGTCGCTGACCTGGCAGGGCGATAACACCAGCACGTCCGACTACCCGAATGCCGACACCCTCCTCGCCGCGATGCGAAAGTCGCTCGGCGAGGGAAATGTCGACTACAGCGTCGACGGATCCGGGGTGAACGTCCGCAAGTATAGCAGCGTCATCATGGTCGCGGCCGAGCAGCCCTATGCGGAAATGAAAGGCGACATCACCTTCCCGGCTCCGCTTCGCCACAGCGCTCGCTACGCCGAAGACCTGAAGGCGCTCAAGCGCGTCAGCGGCAAGGGCGTTCCGGTGGTCACATTGCTCTATTCGGGGCGTCCGGTCGGAGCGAACGACCTGATCAACCGGTCGGAGGCATTCGTCGCCGCCTGGCTTCCAGGAACCGAGGGCCTGGGAATCGTCGACGTCCTGCTTGCCGGCGAAGGCGGTCGGCAGGCTTACGACTTCACCGGGCGGCTGCCGTTCGACTGGCCCGCAGGCGACTGTCTTCCGAACGAGGGCGGGTACCAGTTCAATCGCGGTTACGGCCTCTCGTACGCCGCTCCGGCGAAGCTCGGAAAAATCCCCGAAGCGCCGCTTGTCGTGGCCTGCCCCGCGGAAAGCCGTTAGCCTCCAGACTCATGCGCAAGATCCTAATCGTAGGCGGCGGCTCGGCGGGATGGATGACCGCCGCGCTCTTCGGAAAACTGTTTCAGGGACTTTACGACGTCGAGCTGGTCGAGAGCGAAGCGATCGGCACCGTTGGTGTCGGCGAAGCGACCATCCCGGCAATCAAGAAATACAATGAGCTGGTGGCGCTCGACGAAGTCGAGTTCATGCAAAGGACGCAGGGCACCTTCAAGCTCGGAATCGAATTCGTCGACTGGACGCGCAAGGGCCATCGCTACGTCCACGGCTTCGGAGTCATCGGCCAGGACTGGGAGTGGCTGCGCTGCCATCATTACTGGCTGCGCGCGAATCAGCGTGGCCGCGCCCGCGAGTTTGCCGATTATTCGATCAACACGGCGGCGGGGCTCGCGAACAAGTTCATGCATGCGCGCGCCGACATGGGCGATTCGCCGATCGGACATATCGCCTACGCCTACCATTTCGATGCCTCGCTCTATGCGAAGTACCTGCGCGGGATCGCCGAGCAGCACGGAGTGAGGCGCACGGAGGGCCGAATCGTCGATGTGGGCGTCCACGACAATGGCGATATCGCATCGGTGACCCTCGAGGACGGGCGCATCCTCGAGGCCGACTTCTTCATCGACTGTTCCGGCTTCCGCGCATTGCTGATCGAGCAAACGTTGAAGACCGGCTACGAGGACTGGCAACGCTGGCTGCCGTGCGATCGCGCCATGGCGGTGCCCTGTGCGCGCACCGAGCCGCTCATTCCGATGACCCGATCGACGGCGCGCGAAGCCGGCTGGCAGTGGCGGATCGGCCTCCAGCACAGGACCGGGAACGGCCTCGTCTATTCGAGCCGTTACATCGATGACGATGCCGCCGAGGCGCAGCTGCTTGCGAACCTCGACGGCGAGCAGCTCGCAAACCCGAACAAGCTTCGTTTCACGCCGGGCAAGCGCGTCAAGATGTGGAACCGCAACTGCGTTGCGATCGGCCTTTCGGCCGGCTTCCTCGAGCCGCTGGAATCGACCAGCCTCCACCTCGTGCAATCGGCCGCGATCCGCCTCGTTCGCCTGTTTCCCGATCGCGAGACGGACCAGGCGACGATCGACGAATATAATCGTCAGTCCGATTTCGAATGGGAGCGCATCCGCGACTTCATCGTGCTCCACTATTGGGCGACCGAGCGTGACGATTCCGATCTCTGGCGATACTGCAGCTCGATGGAGTTGCCGCCGACGCTCCAGCGCAAGATCGACCTCTGGCGTTCGAATGGACGAATCTTTCGCGAGGACGAGGAGTTGTTCAGCGAGGAAAGCTGGATCCAGGTCTTCCTTGGACAGAATATCGTCCCGCGCGGCTATGATCCGCTGGTTGAAATCAAGAGCGATCCGCAGATCGAGCAATTCCTCGGCAACATCGCCGCGACCATCGATCGCTGTGTACAGGTGATGCCGTCGCATTCCGATTATGTAAGCAAATACTGCCTTGCGGAGCCGGTGGCGTGAAGCGGACCGCGCTCGCTTTTGCCGTCGCGCTGACCGCGGGATGCGCGACGGTTGGGCAGCCGGGCTCGCCAATTGCGCAAATGTGGCTGACGACCGCCGACCAGGCGCAGAAGCTCGCACCGCAGGCCGATCGGCAGTCGGACGGGCCGGCGACCGGCGATGAGGCTATCGCAATCGACACGTCGAAGCGTTTTCAAAAGATGCAGGGCTTTGGCGCTGCAATCACGGATGCATCCGCTCAGCTGCTGAGCGGCTTGCCCGAAGCCAAGCGCAAGGCCGTCATGGCCGAGCTGTTCGGCCGCGGTCCGGGCGGGCTCGGGCTGTCCTTCACCCGGCTGACTGTCGGAGCGTCGGACTTTTCGCCGGAGCATTACAGCTACGACGACAGCCCGGGGAACGCGCCGGACCCCGAGCTCAAGCACTTCACCATCGACTATGCCCGGCAATATGTTCTGCCCCGCACCCGCGAAGCGCTGGCGATCAACCCCGAGCTGAAGGTCATGATCAGCCCGTGGAGCGCTCCTGCGTGGATGAAGACCAGCAAGAGCCTCATCAAGGGTCAGCTCGAGCCGCAATATTATCCGGCATTCGCCAACTACCTTGCGCGCACCGTCGAGGAGTTCGGCCGCGAAGGCGTTCCGGTGACGATGCTCACCATCCAGAACGAGCCCGACTTCGAGCCGGAGAATTATCCGGGAATGCGAGTCAATTCGCCCGATCGCGCGGAGATCATCGGCAAATATGTCGGCCCGAGGTTCAAGGCGCTCGGACTGAAGACCGAGATCCTCGATTACGATCATAATTGGGATAATCCGGAGATGCCGTGGACGGTCCTCTCCGACCCCGATGCCCGCAAATATGTCTCGGGCGTTGCCTGGCACTGCTACGAAGGCGATGTTCCGGCGCAGTCGCAGGTCCATGACGCATTTCCCGACAAGGACAGCTGGTTCACCGAATGCTCGGGTGGCGAGTGGGCGCCCAAGTTCGGCGAGACGCTCGGATGGTTCACCGAAAAGCTGATCATCGGAGCGTCCAATCACTGGTCGCGCGGGACCCTGTTCTGGAACCTTGCGCTCGATCCGCGATACGGCCCGCACAAGGGCGGTTGCGGCGATTGCCGCGGGGTGATCACCATCGATCCGGCATCCGGTGAGATCACGCGCAACGTCGAATATTACGCGCTCGGCCATGCCAGCCGCTTCGTGCTTCCGGGCGCCTATCGTCTCGGGGTGACCAAGCGCGGCGACGGCGTCGAAGCGGCGGGCTTCCTCAACCGCGATGGAAGCAGGGTCGCGGTCCTTTACCGGAAGGCCGGGGAGGAGCCGGTCACCGTCGCGCTCGACGGCCGCCGCTATTCGGTCGCGCTTCCGGCAGGATCAGTGGCCACGTTGCGTTGGGGATCGCAAAGCAGCCGGCGGTGACTGCCGACAAACAAGCCAGAAGACGCACCTTCCTCGCCTTTGCGGCGGTCACCACGCTTTTCTTCGCGTGGGGCTTCATCACTTCGAACAATGATCCGCTGATCGTTGCCCTTCGGGCCGCCTTCAGCCTCAACTACACCGAGGCCTTGCTCACCCAGATCGTATTCTTCCTGGCTTACGGCCTGTTGTCGCTGCCCGCTGCCTGGCTCACGAGCCGGATCGGCGCAGTCGATATGATCCTCGGATCGCTGGCAATGATGGCATGCGGATGCCTGCTGGTCGTGGTGAGCACCAATTTTGTGGCGTTCGCCCCCATCCTCGGAGCTTTGTTCGTGCTCGCGGCCGGGTTCACCGCTCTGCAGGTGGCGGCGAATCCGCTCGCCGCCGATCTGGGACCCCCGAAGCGCAGCCATTTCCGCCTCAATTTCGCCCAGGCATTCAATTCGCTCGGGGTCGTCGTCGGGGTTCATTTCGGCTCGCTGGTCATGCTGGGCGATCCCGCGCTCAGATCGGGCGGACGCGGGCTCGATGCCCGAAGCCGGACCGAAGTCTTGGGAGCGGTCGATCGCGCGTTCCTGATCATGGCGGGCGTATTGGCGTGCCTTCTCCTGTTCTTCGCGCTCCTCCGGAAGTTTCTGGCGAGGGCCGTCCCGGATGGGCGACCGGTTCCCGCCGGCATGTTCGAGGCGTTGCGGTCGCGATGGGCCATCTTCGGCGCAGCCGCGATCGGCCTCTACGTCGGCGCGGAAGTGTCGGTCGGAAGCATCATGATCAACTTCCTCAACCAGCCGAGAGTCCTTGGTCTCTCGTTCGAGCAGGCGGGCGGCCATCTCGCGAACTTCTACTGGGGCGGAGCGCTCTGCGGCCGAATCGTCGGCACCCTGCTACTGACGAGAATCGGCGCGGCGCGATTGCTGATGGCATGCGGGGGGATCGCCGCTCTCCTTTGCGTGACGGTGCTGGCGTCCGACGGGCCAGTCGCCGGCTATGCTGCGCTCTCGATCGGCTTTTTCAATTCGATCATGTTCCCGACCATCTTCACCTTGACCCTCGAGCGATCCGGAGTGTCGCAGAATTCCACGTCCGGACTCCTCTGCCTGGCGATCTTTGGCGGAGCGGTGTTGCCGATCGCGGTGGGCGCGATCGCCGACAGCTTTGGACTGAACGCCGCGTTCGTCGTTCCGCTCGTGGCTTATGCGTTCATCGCCTGGTTCGCCGTCGCTGCGCGCGCCGCGTTGGTCGATGAAACGTCGCTGGAGCCGGCGGCGAGCGCTTCTCCCATTTCCTGATTGGAGTGTGTCAAATGCTGTCCGTTCTCTTACTCGTCGCCGCGCAGTCGGCGTTCACGGTCACCAATGCGACCTACGACGGACCGGTGACCCGTCCTGAAGATGCGCGCCTGGTCTTCAGCGACGAGTTCAACGCCGGCGCTCTCGATACTGGCAAGTGGGCGTATGACACGGCCTTCAACAAGCAAGGCTGGTTCAACGCAGAGCGCCAATATTATTCGGCCGGGCGGCCGGAGAATGTGCGTCTCGAGAACGGAAACCTGATCTTCGAAGCGCGGCGCGAACGGCTCGACCCGATCAAATTCCCCGATTGGGGCAAGCAGGACTACACGTCGGGGCGGATCTATTCGAAAGGTCCGGGCTGGACCTATGGCTTCTACGAGATCCGGGCGAAACTGCCCTGCGCCCGCGGCACCTGGCCCGCGATCTGGATGCTTCCGACGGTCATGAAGAAATGGCCCGACGACGGGGAGATCGACATCATGGAGCAGGTCGGGGCCGAACCGAACCTGATCTACGCTTCACTGCATACGGGACTCTTCAACCACGTGAAGAAGACGCAGCGAAGCGCGCAGAAGCAGGTGCCCACCAGCTGCGCGGGCTTTCATCGCTACCAGCTCGACTGGCGACCCGAGTCGATCACGATTGGAGTCGATGACCAGGGCATATTGCGGGTGCTCAACGACCAGCCTGGAGGCAAGGGCGCCTGGCCCTTCGACACGCCGTTCAAGCTGATCCTGAACCTTGCGATGGGCGGCGACTGGGCCGGGCAGAAAGGCATGGACGATGCCGCCCTGCCCCAGCGGATGGAGATCGATTACGTCCGCGTCTGGCAAGTGCCGGAAGGGGAACGCGGCTAGTCCGATGTCGTCGCCGCGCTCCAGCTGCTGTCCGGCAAGGTCACGTCGACGCCTTGCATCTGATCGTCCGACGACTGGCCAAGCAGGAGGCGATAGGTTCCCTTCCTGATGCGCCAATTGTTGTTGGCCGCCTCGTAGGTTGCGAGCAGGCGAGGATCGATGCTCAGCTCGACGCGCCTCGACTTGCCCGGCTTGAGGTCCGCCTTGGTGAAGCTCCCGAGCCGCTTCGGCGCCTCCCAGCCTGCGGCCTTCCAGTCGGCTGGAGCGACATAGACCTGGGCGACGCCCTTGCCCGAGCGCTTGCCTGCATTTCGAATTGAGAAGCTGACCTTGATCGACCTGCCGTCCGGCTGAGCTGCAAGGTCCGACAGCGCAAAGTTCGTGTAGCTTAGACCGTGGCCGAACGCCCAGAGCGGGCGGAAGCCTTTCGCTTCATACCACTTGTACCCGACCGCGGCGCCTTCATCGTAGGTGATGTGGGCGGGCGTCTCGCCCGGCAGGCCGAGGCCCGGAAGAACGGGATGGGCCAACTGGTCGGAAGAGGCGGGGAAGCTGATCGGCAGATGGCCGGACGGGTTGACCTTGCCCGTCAGGATGCGGGCGATCGCGGTTCCGCCGCGAATGCCGGGATAGAATGCCTCCAGGATCGCCGGAACCTGCCCGGCCCACGGCATGAACACCGCGCCGCCGCTCTCGACGACGACGATCGTCTTGGGGTTGGCCTTCGACACCGCCGCGACGAGCGCATCCTGATTGCCCTGCAGCTCGAGAGTCCCGTCGTAGCCCTCGCTGTTGTGCTGGGTGACGAAGACGATCGCCACGTCGGAGGCGGCCGCCGCGACCGCGGCGGCGGCCAGGTCGGTTCCCGGATCGAAGCTGATCTTCGCCTTCGGCAGCTCACGCTTGAGTTCGGACAGGGGCGGTGAGGGCATGAATGTGTGATTGTCGATCATCACGGCGCCGCCGACCGGAGTGACGTCCGACGAGCCGCCGCCCGCCATCACGCCCTTGTCGGCATTGCCACCGATGACCGCGATCGACTTCACTCCTCGCAACGGCAGCAGGCCATTGTCGTTCTTGAGCAGAACCAGCGACTCCTCGGCCGCCCTTTGCGAGACGAGCGCAT
>DASSFK010000137.1:0-27043 GCA_035694565.1 Sphingomicrobium sp. | reverse complement strand
CTTTGAGGAAGGCGGCGCTGGCGGCGACCTCCCGACATTGTCGATCGGTGACGGGGTCAGCATTGCGCAAGCGCTGACGCAGCTCGGGTTTTCAGCCTCGAACAAGGAAGCGCGACGCAAGATTGCGGAAGGCGCGGTACGGCTAAACGACGAAGCGGTGTCCGATCCGGCTTTGACCGTCGAAGTGGGTGACGAGCCGGTAAAACTCAGTCTCGGCAAGAAGCGTCACGCACTTCTTGTCCGCTAGCCACTCCTGATCAGGCCGACGGCCTGGTCGCGTTCGAAGAGATAAAGGCAAATTCTCGCCGCCTGCCCGCGTAGGCCAGCCAGTCCGCCGTCGCGCTCGAGCAGAAGCTTCGCATCGCCTTGGGCAACGCCCGCCAGTTCCTCGACATCCTGAGCCGTTGCGACGCGGAACGCGACTTCTCCCGACTGGCGGGTGCCGAGGATTTCGCCGGGACCACGCAGGCGTAGATCCTCTTCGGCGATGCGGAAGCCGTCGCTGGTCTCGCGCATCAGGGCGAGCCTTGCACGGCCGACTTCCGTAAGCGACTGGCCCCGGATGAGAAGACAGGTACTCTTGCCCGTTCCCCGCCCTACGCGTCCGCGGAGCTGGTGCAGCTGGGCAAGGCCGAACCGCTCAGCGCCTTCGACGATCATCAGGGTCGCATTCGGTACGTCGACTCCAACTTCGATCACCGTCGTCGCCACCAGCACGGCAAGCTCGTTGGCAGCGAAGCGGCCCATGACCTTGTCCTTTTCCGGCCCCTTCATGCGGCCGTGGACGAGACCGACCTTCTCGTCACCAAAGCGCATCCTAAGAATGCGTGCGCGCTCTTCCGCCGCGGCGGCGTCACTCTTCTCGCTCTCCTCGACAAGGGGGCAAACCCAGTAGGCCTGCCCGCCGCTCGCCAAGTGTCGTCCAAGGCCGTCGACGACTTCGCCAAGCCGCTCGTCGCTCACTACGCGGGTCTCCACGGGTGTGCGGCCCGGCGGCATTTCGTCGATCCGGCTGACGTCCATTTCGCCATATTGGGTTAGAGTCAGCGTTCGCGGGATCGGCGTAGCGGTCATGACCAGGAGGTGCGGCGGACGCTCGGCCTTCGAGGCCAGCAACAGCCGCTGCGAAACACCGAAGCGATGTTGTTCGTCGATTACGGCCAGGCCGAGGTTCCGGTAGGCGACCTTCTCCTGGAAGATCGCGTGAGTGCCAACAAGGATATCGATCGAGCCGTCGGCGAGGCCCATCAGCACGGACTCGCGCGCCTTGCCCTTTTCGCGGCCCGTCAGGATGCCGACGCGGACGCCGATGCTGTCGAGTTGTTTGATCAACGTCGCGTGATGCTGGCGTGCCAGGATCTCCGTTGGCGCGAGCAAAGCCGCCTGAGCACCCGATTCAATCGCCGTCAGCATCGACATTAGCGCGACGAGCGTCTTGCCCGACCCGACATCGCCCTGAAGCAGCCGGAGCATTGGCGCGGTTTGCGCCATATCGCCGCGGATCTCCTCGATCACCCGCCGCTGAGCGCCAGTCAGCTGGTACGGCAGCCTGAGCCTGGCGAGGAGGTGCCCATCGCCCGCGAGCGCGACACCCTTATGTCGCCGCGAGGCCTGCCGAAGCAGCAGGAGAGCAAGCTGATTGGCGAATATTTCATCATAAGCGAGGCGCCGCCGCGGGTTCAGAGTCCCCGGATCGCGGTGCGCCTCGGCCACGGCAGACCGCCACGCCCGCCACGTTTCGCGCGCGAGCAGGCTCGGCTCGATCCATTCGGGGAGCTCGGGTGTGCGCTCGAGGGCCGCGACTGCCATTTCCCGGATGCGTTTGTTGGTCATGCCCTCGGTCAATCCATAGACCGGCTCTCGGATCGACAGTTCGGCGCCCTTGCCCGCGGTCAGCACTTCAGGATGGATGATCTGCCATTCGTCGCCATAGGTTTCGAGCTTCCCGGCGACGGTGCGCATCTCACCCATCGGCAGGCTCTTCTTCGCCCAGCCTGCATTGTTGAAATAGATGAGGCTGATCGTATTGCCGTCAGCGTCCGACGCGAAAACGCGCATTGGGCCCCTGCCCGATCTCGGTTCACGGGTCTGGAATGGCTTCAAGTCGATAATGACGTTCGATCCAAGCAGGCTGATGTTTGCCGAGTGCGCCCTCACCCGTTCGATCACGCCGGTCGGCAGGTGGTAAAGCAGGTCGACGACTCGAGTGATGTCGAGCCGCTTGAGCAACTTCGCGACCTGCGGGCCGACGCCCGGGAGCGTCTCCACCTCTGCGAAAAGCGGATTGAGAATGTCGGGCCGCATCAGTTGCTTCTGCCCGACAGGATCGACGCATTGGCACGCAAATGCCTGTCGATGGACTCGAAGAGGTCCCGCACCGCGGGCCGCCGCAAGGCGTCGCGTCGAGCCGCAAGATAGAGCGGCACGTCCAGCTCCCGGATCGGCGGAAAGCATCGCACCAGCTCCGGGTCACGCTCGCCGACTACGCAAGGCATGTTGGAAATGGCGATCCCGTCGACGATCACGGAACGGATCGCAGCGAAACTGTTGCACCTAAGGACAAAGCCGTTGGGTCCCGCATGCTCTTCGAGCCAGTGAAATGACGGAAGCAAAGCGAGATTGCCCTCCCCGCCCGCGATCGGGTGTTTCGCCAATTCATCGGGCGTTCCTGGCAGCCGGCTCTCGGCAGCGAGTTTCCTGGATCCGTAAATGCCCCAGCTTGCGATCGGCATGTCGCGAACCGTCACATTGTCGCCCTCGGGCCTGACGCCGGCGCGCAAGGCAAGGTCGGCCTCTCCACGCGAAAGATCGAAACGACGGTAGGAGGTGATCAACTGCACCTGCACATTGGGCCACCGCGACCGGTGATCCCGCAAGACGGGCATCAGGAAACCATCGAACTGATCGAGCAGGGTTAAGGTAATCCGGTCATCGGTACCGGACTTGAGAGAGGCGGCGACATCATCGACGTCGCGCATGGCGGCCTCGACGCTCTTTGCCGCGTCCAGCAGGGCTTCCCCCCGCTCGGTCAGCTCAAGACCATTCGTGCAACGCGTGAACAGCTGCAGCCCCAGGGATTGCTCTAACGCTGCGATTCGCCTCACGACGGTGGGCTGGCTGCAGCCCACGGCAGCAGCAGCCTTGCCGGTCGTTCCATGACGGGCAACCGCAAGGAAAATCGGGATGTCGTCATAGGACGTCACCGCCCCAGCTATTCACATTTGCATAGGGCGCTGCAAGCATTTCGATTGAGACGGTGCGCCAGTTGGCAATATTTGACTCCGGCTGCCGCAGCCTGAGCGCGGCCACGAAAGGGAATAGGAAAATGAAAACGATCACCGGCGTCGCGGCGATTGCCGTGGCGATGGCGGTTTGCGTGCCTGCAATTTCGGCCCGCAGCAAGCATGAGCCGACCCTGGACGAGGTTCGAACAGCCACTGCGCGTTTCAAGGACGTCAAGGTCGCGCTGGCCGAGGGCTACGTCCGCGATCCCATGAACATCTGCGACACCGCGGACATGATGGGCAAGCCGGCGAGCCTAGGTGCGATGGGCATCCATTTCTTTCGCCCGGACATCCTCGGCATTTCGGGTCCACCGAACCCGCGCGTTGATGGCAAGGGAACGCACACCGACTTCAACAAGCCCGGAATCCTAATCTACGAGCCACAGGCCGATGGGTCGCTCGAGCTCGTCGCAGTCGAAAATCTGGTGTTTCAAACGTCGTGGCACGCCGCCGGGAACCGGGAACCGCCGACCTTCCACGGGGTCGCCTATGACAACATGAAGGACGATCCGGCGACGAAGATCGATGAAGCCCACATGTTCGAGCCGCATTACGACCGGCATGTCTGGCTCTACCGGGAAAATCCGAACGGCATGTTCGCTCAGTTCAACCCGAATGTCAGCTGCAAGGCGCACAGGCCCGGCAGCGGGATGACAATGACGATGTAGCCTGCGTCGAATGGCGGCCTTCCTTTGGAGGCCGCCATTCACTACATCGCGAGCATGCTTCCAGACGAGGAATTGAGGCGCCTGCACTGGCGCGCGCACCACCGTGGAACGCGTGAGGCGGATATGCTGATCGGCGGCTTCTTCGACGCGCATCATGCGTCGTGGAGTGCGAATGAACGCGTTCTTTTCAACGAGCTCCTTGAAGAGCAGGACGTCGACATCATGGCCTGGGCGGTAGGAACCGCCGAGGCGCCGGAGCGCTTCGCTGGTCCCATAATCGACGCCCTGAAGCGCCTGGACTACATGCGGATCGCGCGATGACCGACACACTGCAGCGCGTTCTCCGCGCATCCGAGCCGCTGACGCTTGCGGGAGTGCCTTCGGGCTTCCTTCCATTGCTTACCGCCGATCTCGCCCGGGCGACGCACGGATCGTCCAAAGGTGGCCGGGCCGTCCTGATCGCGTCTGACGAGACAGCCATGCGGGCGTTGGCGGACACCGTTCCGCTGTTCGCTCCCGAAGTCGAAGTGCTGACCCTGCCTTCCTGGGACTGCCTGCCCTACGACCGCACCTCGCCCGCCCTGCGAGTCATGGCGGAGCGGCTGTCTACGCTGAATGCGCTCCAGTCGACGGCGAAGGGGCCGCAACTTCTGGTCGTCACCGAGAACGCCGCGACGCAGCGGTTGCTGACGCCGTTCCGCGTCCGGCAGCTGACCAAGCGCATCGAGGAAGGTTCGCGTCTCGATCGAAACCAGCTGATAACGCAGCTTAATTCGCTCGGATATGAGCGGGTCGAGTCCGTCGCGGAACACGGCGAATATGCCGTTCGCGGCTCGTTGATCGACCTTTTCCCGGCGGGTGAGCCACTGGCCCTGAGACTGGATTTCTTCGGGGATGAGATCGAAAGCCTCCGCCAGTTCGACCCTGCGGATCAGCGCTCAACCGACCGGGCCAAGGCCTTCACTCTAATGCCCGCGTCCGAGGCCTTGCTCGACGAAGAGACAATCAGGCGCTTCCGTTCGCGCTATCGGGAGACGTTCGGGGCGACCGCGACTGGAGATCCGCTCTACGAGGCCATCTCCGACGGCCGCCGGATGAGCGGCATGGAGCACTGGCTGCCCCTATTCGAGGAGCGGCTGACGACCCTGTTCGATTATCTTGGCGAGAATGACCTCGTCGTTCGCGACGCAGGAGTGGATCAGGCACTGGCGGCGCGCCGTGAGTCCATCGACGATTATTACGGCAATCGCCGCAAGACGATGTCGGGCGAGGCCGGCAGCTATCGACCGCTGGAACCAAGCACGCTCTACCTCACCGAAGAAGAATGGAGCGAGGCCGTCGCGGATCGGTCGATCCATCTCACGTCCCAGTTCCCCGAGCCGGAAAGCGACCGGATCGTCAGCTTCGGAGTTGAGCCCGCTCGCGATTTCACCCCGGAGCGTACCCAGCAGGCCAATATCTACGAGGCTGTCGCAGATCATGTCGCCAAGCTTAGGAAAAGTGGGCACAAGATCGTTCTTGCAAGCTATAGCGTCGGGGCCCGCGAACGCCTGTCCGGACTTCTCCACGACCACGGCCTGAAATCGCAGAAGCTCGCCGAAAGTTGGCAGGAAGCGCTTGGCAGCAAGATACAGCCTGCGCTTCTCGTCCTTCCGCTCGATCACGGTTTCACCGCACCGGACATCGCCGTCCTCACCGAGCAGGACATGCTCGGCGACCGCCTCGTCCGCCGCCGCAAGAAGCGCAAGGGTGCTGCCGCCTTCCTTTCGGAACTGGCGACGCTCACTCCGGGCGATCTCGTCGTCCACAACGATCATGGCATTGGTCGCTACGAAGGGCTGACGTCGATCAAGGTCGGCAAGGCGCCGCATGACTGCGTCGCGCTGGAATATGCGGGCGGCAACAAGCTCTACGTTCCAGTCGAGAACATCGACCTGCTCACCCGCTATGGAAATGAAAACGAAGGCGTAGCGCTCGACCGGCTGGGCGGCGAAGGCTGGCAGCGTCGCAAATCGCGGATGAAGGAGCGGATACGGGAGATCGCCGGCGAGCTCATCAAGACCGCGGCGATGCGTGCTACCCGGCCAGGTGTCGTTATCGAGGCCGATAGCGCATTCCCGCAGTTCGTCGACCGCTTCCCCTATGAGGAGACGGACGACCAGGACCGGGCAATCGAGGAAGTGCTGGCGGACCTTGAGTCAGGGAAGCCCATGGACCGGCTGGTCTGCGGTGATGTCGGTTTCGGCAAGACCGAAGTCGCGCTCCGAGCCGCGTTCGTCGCAGCAATGTCCGGGATGCAGGTAGCGATCATTGCGCCGACAACCTTGCTGGCGCGCCAGCATTACCGGAATTTTACGGAGCGTTTGGAAGGTTTCCCCATCCGCGTAGGACGCCTGTCGCGGCTGGTACCCTCAGCCGAGGCCAAGAAGACTCGAGAAGAGTTGGAAAAGGGCCAGGTCGACATTGTTATCGGCACTCACGCTATCCTTGGAAAAGGCATCAAATTCAAGAAATTGGGCCTCGTCATTGTCGACGAAGAGCAGCATTTCGGAGTTACTCACAAGGAGCGGCTGAAAGCACTCAAGGCTGACGTCCACGTGCTGACCCTTACCGCCACGCCGATCCCGCGCACGCTGCAGATGGCGATGAGCGGGCTTCGCGAGCTCAGCGTCATCCAGACGCCGCCCGTCGATCGTCTCGCGGTCCGCACGTACGTGACGCCGTGGGATCCGGTCGTCGTTCGCGAGGCCCTGCTCCGCGAGCATTATCGCGGGGGTCAGAGCTTCTTCGTCGTGCCGCGCGTCGCCGACTTGGCGGGCGTCGAGGAATGGCTGCGCGAGGAAGTCCCTGAGGTGAAATCCGTCACGGCTCATGGCCAGATGGCGCCGACCGAGGTCGAAGAGCGAATGAGCGCCTTTTACGACCGCAAGTATGACGTGCTTCTATCGACCACGATCGTCGAAAGCGGCCTCGATATTCCGAGCGCAAACACGCTGATCGTGCACCGCGCCGATCGCTTTGGGCTCGCTCAGCTGTACCAGCTGCGCGGGCGCGTCGGACGTTCGAAGGTTCGCGCCTACGCTTACCTTACAACGCCCCCCGATCGGTCGATCACCGAGACGGCTGAAAAGCGGCTTCAGGTTCTCGCCAATCTCGACAGCCTTGGCGCTGGCTTTCAGCTTGCAAGCCACGACCTCGACATTCGCGGCGCGGGCAACCTGCTCGGCGACGAGCAGTCGGGCCACATCAAGGAGGTTGGCTTCGAGCTCTATCAGTCGATGCTGGAGGACGCGATCGTCGAGCAGAAGGCTGGCGGCACAGCCCGGCCTGAAGAGTTTACACCTCAGATCAGCGTCGACGCTCCGATCCTCATCCCCGACACCTATGTGCCCGATCTCGATCTGCGCATGGGCCTGTACCGCCGCCTCGGAGAGCTCGACGACAAGCAGGGCGTGGAGTCGTTCGCGGCCGAGCTGATCGATCGCTTTGGCCCGCTTCCGAGCGAGACGCAGAACTTGCTCACGATCGTGGAGACAAAGCTCAATTCGAAGAGGGCGATGATTGCCAAGCTCGACGTCGGCCCGAAGGGTGCACTCGTCACCTTTGCCGAGAGCGGCTTCCCCGATCTCGCCGGCCTGCTTGGATATATGGACCGGCTGAAGGGCACCGCGAAATTGCGACCCGACAGCAAGCTCGTCGTAAGTCGCGATTGGCCGACGCCTGAAGCTCGCCTTAGCGGCGCGCTGCAGCTATCGACCGGCTTGGCGAGGGTCGCAGTCGCATCGGAGCGGACGAAAGAACCGGTGGCGGCTTAGGCCGCGCTCGCTTTCGAGACGGCAACGAAACGCGAAAGCTCCATTTCATCGAGCGCGCCCGCGCCAAGGAAGCCCTGGTACAGGTCGCAGCCCCAGTCCGCGAGCAGCACGAGTTGGGTCGTACACTCAACGCCTTCTACGATAACCGTAAGACCCAAATCGCGGGCAAGAGAGAAGATCGACCGAACGACGATGCGGTCGCGCTCACTGGTGCCAATCTTGGCAACCAACCCGCGGTCGATCTTCAGCGCGTCCAATGGCAAGCTACCCAGGTAGGCAAGGCTTGCGTAACCCGTTCCAAAATCGTCGAGAGCAACGTTGATACCGGTCTCCCGAATGCGTTCGAGATTGGCTGCAACCCGCTCCAGGTCGCTCAAGAGCGCCGACTCCGTGATTTCGATCGTGACCCTTTTGGGATCGATTCCTACGGCTCGGACCTCGTCCAGAAGCCAATCGACATAATCGTCCTGCAGGATGTCCTCGGGCAGCAGGTTGATCGAGATGCGAAGGCGCCGCAGCGGCCCTTCCCATGCCGCTGCGGCGCGCAGCGCCTTGTGCTGGACAAGGCGCGACAGGCGCTCTGAGAGGCCGGCGGCCGCAGCGCGTTCGAAAAGCGCCTCGGCTCCGGCAACGCGATCCCAGCGCGCAAGCGCCTCCGCTCCCCTGACCTCCCCCGTGGTCGGGTCGATTTGCGGCTGAAACACAACCGCGATCTGCTGGTGAGCGATGACGGCTGCCAGGAGATCGTCCCGGCGCCGCCTCGGTGCCGTGGCGGTCCTCCGCTCTTCGGCCCGCACTTTTGTTTCTACGCCATCCCGCCTTTGCATCGGCCTTCGCTACCTCTCCTCCGAACCAGCTGAAACCGCCCATTCAAGGCACGACCCACAACGGGACAGTGGCGCGCCTTCACAAAATCCCTATGTTCGGCGAGCGAAAGGAGCCGTGGTTGAGCGCTGACGCAGCAAAGTTGGGCGGTGTCGAAGGCTCGACCGACCTTGCGGGCATCAAAATCGGCCTGCTTTCTTCGCATACCGAGGTTGCGCAGGCGGCCGAGGCGATGCTCCGGCGCCGCTACAAGTGGGCCGAAGCCGAGGAAGCCGAGATTTTTGTTGCCCTGGGCGGCGACGGCTTCATGCTCCAGACGCTTCACAAAATGCTCGATGCCGGGTGCCCGAAACCGGTGTTCGGAATGAATCGCGGCACGGTCGGATTTCTGATGAACGAATGGCGGCTCGACCGCCTCGCGGAGCGCATCTCTTGCGCAAAGGCGATCCGCGTCGCGCCTCTCCAGATGCAGGCGACAACCTTGTCCGGCGAAGTGCGACGTCACGCTGCCATCAATGAAGTCTCCCTGCTCCGCGAAACACGGCAGACTGCGAAAATCGAGATTTCGGTGAACGGCCGGGTGGCTCTGCCGGAGCTCGCCTGCGATGGTGTGCTGGTAGCGACGCCCGCCGGGTCAACGGCCTATAACCTGTCCGCGCGAGGACCGATCCTTCCCCTTCAGGCCAAGATGCTCGCGCTGACTCCCATCAGCCCGTTCCGGCCGCGGCGTTGGTCGGGGGCAATCCTGCCTGACGACACAGCCGTATGCTTTCGGATCCTGGAGGCGCAGAATCGCCCCGTATCCGCGGTTGCCGACCAGGCGGAAGTCCGGGAAGTGTCGCGCGTCGAAGTGAAGCTGGACCGTGAGCGCTCCCTCATATTGCTCTTCGATCCGGAACATGCGCTCGACGAGCGCATCGCAATGGAGCAATTCGCAACCTGAGGGCCCAATGGCACTTGCCTTTGGAGCACGCTTCGCTATCTAGCCCGCCTGCCCGCGCAACATGAGTTGCGGGGTCGCTCCCCGGTAGCTCAGCGGTAGAGCATCCGACTGTTAATCGGACGGCCGCCTGTTCGAATCAGGCCCGGGGAGCCATTTCGTATTTTGGCCTATTTTGGTTTTGCCAACCGTTGCCGCGGCAGTTCGCGCGGGCGGTCTACTTCTGCGATCCGCAGAATCCGTGGCAGCGCGGCTCGAACGAGAACACCAATGGCCTGCTGCGGCAGTACTTCCCAAAGGGCACCAACCTTGCGGTCCACTCACAGGAGCGGTCGGACGAGATCGCGCGGCAGCTTAATGGACGACCACGCAAGACGCTCGGCTTTGAAACACCGGCCGAGCGATTTGAAGCGTGTGTGGCTGCACAGGACTGCGAGAGCGGACCCGTGCGCAGGCATAGATATTGAGGTCATCACCGACGAACGGTCGGAATGCGCCACGAATCCTGCTAGAGTAACTGTCGGACCGCTCGGTTGAGTCCGCCCGCTTGAGTGCGGGTCCGGTTTCTCAGTCCATTACATGACGGTGTTTCGCCGCCGCGTTTGCCGGCGCCTCTACCGCGTCGCCGCGCTCCGATCCCGCATGTCGCGCAATGTCATCGGCCGGATGCCGGCCCAAGGGAGGACGGGACTGGACAGCAGGAAATGACCAGATCGCTCCAACTTCTTCGTGAGGGGCATGAAACAGATCGCTTCGGAATCCCGAGGATACTCGAACCATGTTCGGTATTCGTTCACAAAGGAGGCTTAACTGGCGGTACATTAAAGAAATAACATTACGCTGATTGATAGATAAAACGATAAGTTTGAGCTTGAGGCAGATTAAACGCTTCAGGCTTTGGAAAAGTATTATCTGTTATTTGTCGAATTGCGAACTTTAACCTAATTATCCTTCGATAAGTATTTCCATTTCTGTAAACCGACTATCAGTCCCGCCCTTCTGTCCACCGTCTTACGTGGAAATCACATGGTCCGGGAACGGGAAATCATCGAGAAATGCCGGGAGCTGCTTGCGATTGAGCGCGAGCTTCTCGACATGTACGGGCAAATCAATTCCTTCACCAAAGGCACGAACGTCGCGATGCTGTTCGTTCGGTCGGGGGATGATTTCGTCTATTCGAAAACCGCCTTCTCGGCGAACTCCGACCTCACTCCCGAGGCCGCTGAGTTGGTCGTAAGATCGGTCCCGGTCGACAAGAAGAAGCGCATCTTCAGGGCCTGCATCGCCAACAATTCGCGATGCGCGAATCATACCGAGCCCAAGCTCTTCTACGACTTCTTTTCGACCGTCCGCCTGCCCGAGCTCCAGGACAGGCCGATCGATTCGATTCTGCTCGCGACCGAGCGGGATTGCTGCCCGAGTTGCAACCACAACAGCGTCGACGGCATCAAGGCCCTCCAGGGCATGCTGGCGATGACCATGAGCGACTTCGACCTCAAAGTGGTCGAAGTGAACCACCCAAATCCTGACCGGACCGTCGGGCGCCTAATCGAGATCCCGAGGGAGCACTGACCTTAAAGCGAAGCGAGATCCACCCAGCCTTCCAACCACGCCCATTTTCAACAGGGGGATGACATGGCCGACGACGACATCAAGACCGTGGTAGTGCTCGACGACGCAAGCTTCGACGTGATCGAGACCAATCCGCCGGAAGGATCCAACTTCATCAAAGCGATGCGCAAGGAGGTTCTCGAGAACCTCGAGCTCAGCATGGTCATTCGCAACCTCGATCGCACCAACGAACTTCTCTACGTCGCGGCGTGCGGGGTCGCCGGCTCCAAGGACACGACGCTTTCGGGCAAGATCTCCAAGCTCCAGTTCGAGCTTGCCAGGGCCTGCTCGGCATCGAGCCTGACCATGCTAAAGATCAGGGATGCGAGCGGGGAAATCATCGACACCTGCCAGGGCGCCTTCCGCTGGCTCTACCGCAATCCGCCAGAGGAAGAGCGGATGCTGTTCTTCCTCTCCGACTGCGCCGAGAAAGCCGACACGATGGCGACGGAGGCGGTCGCGCTTGCGACCACGTTCGACGGGCTCTCGAATCAGTGCCAGGATGCCCTCACCAGCACGCTTGGTGCGCGCGAAGTCGAGGAACAGACGCGCCGGGAAGCGATCGACCGCCGGGCGAAGCTCGAGGCAGACGACACGGGCGCCCAGACCAAGCGCGACGAGCTCAAGACGGCAATCGAAGACATGCAGCGGCAGGTCGAGGATGCGGCGGCGGCGCAGGCCAAGGCGGAGGACCGCGCCTTCGGACTTGCGATCACCAGCGCCATCACCTCGACGATCAGTTCCGGAGTGCAGGCCTTCGCGGCCGTGAACAGCGCGCCCGCCCTTGCCGGAGCCAATCTCGCATCGGCCGTTGCGCAAGGCATTCGCGGCAATTCCGGCCAGGCGAACCCGGCCGAACCGGCCAAGCCGGCCGAAGCCGCAAGGCCCGCAGAGCCGTCCACCGCCGTCGGGACCGCGAAACCGGTGGAAACAGCGAGGGGCGATGAAACGGCCAAGGCGGATGCCAAGCCCGCGGCCAACGATGCCGCGAAGGCGCCCGAGGCGGGGACGTCCGCCACCGGCGTCGCCAAGCCTGCGCAGGACGAAACGGCCAAGGCGGCGGCCCTCGGCGTTGCGGCCGCGGCCTCGATCGCGTCCAAGCAGACCGACCAGATGGCGCAGTCCTACGACGCGATCGCCGAACGCACCGCGACGGAGAAGAAGCATCTCCAGGACCTGCTGTTCGCGATGAAGAAGGAGCAGCGCGACGCTCTCGAGCAGATCGCGAAATATGCCAAGCTCATCGAGAACTCGAAGATCGACGAGACGTCGGCAAAGACCGCGGTCGACTGCCTGCAGCAAGCTGTCGCCGCCTTGAAGCAGGTGGTGACAGCGCTTCTGAATGCGTCCTTCTTCTGGGGCCTGATCGCCAAGGCATGCCGCAAGCTTGCCGACGACAAGAGGATCAAGAAGCAGGTCGAGATGATCGCGAAGGACCCGCCCGAGAAGCGGCTCCGCGAATATCAGGACAAGTTCTTCCTCAAGGACATCGGGAAGCTGATGGGGCGCTGGTACGCGCTCGAGCTCATCGCCGACGAATTCTCGCAGGCCATCCTCAAGACGACCGCGGACATCAAGACCACGATCAACAAGAGCCCGACCATCGAGGAAGCCAAGAAGCTGGCGCCCGAGCTCGGCAAGAAGCTTGCGCTTGAGATGTCGGCCGACGTCGCCAGCCTGGATGCCGAGCTCAAAGCGATGAAGCCGGAGGGCACGGACGCCGCGGCGGCCGAGGCACCCAAGGTGATGGTCCCGGCCTGATCGGGTGGAAGGAGCACGCTACATGCTCAGGCAAGCCCTCCTCGTCGCCCTCCTCAGCGGTTCGTCCCTTGCCCTTTCGGCACCGCTAGCCCCCGCAGTTGGGGCAAGGGACGAAGCGGCTGCAGCGGTCGAAGCGCTCGACAAGGTCTCCGAGGCCCTTTCGGGAGGCGACCGTTCGGCCACCGATAGCGCGCTCCAGGAGGCCCGCAAGCAGCTCGCCGCGCTCGAGGCGTCCGCTTCGGAAGCCAAGAGCGACGCCGACGAGCGGGGCAGGTTCTGCGAGACCAAGAGCATCGAGGTCACCAACACCATCGCTGAGGCCTATGCCGACCAGACTAGGAACGAGGCATTGCTGAAGGACCTCGATGCCAAGGTCGCCGGCAATGCCGAGCGGATGAAGCAGCTCGACCTCGAGCTCCAGACGCTGAAGACGCAGCAGGACGCCTTCGTCGAGGAAGCGAACTTCCGCCAGAAGTGCGCCAACGACGGCTGGTTCTATTTCAAGACGGGGCGCTGCTGGGAGCTGGGGTTCAAGGACCTGTTCGAGAACCGGGTCACCAACCTCAACCAGCAGGCCGCCGACCGGCGCGAGACCCGCGCGAGGCTGCAGTCGGAATCCTGGACTGCGGGAAGCGAAGCCGAGCGCCTTCGGGAGCAGCAGGGCTCGATCGGGCGCGAGATCGAGCGACTGAAGGCGGAACGGGCCGGGCTCGACGCACGGAGCGGCGAGCTCAGGAAAACGGCGACCTCGCTCAGCACCCTGGCGCTCTTCTGGGGCCAGCTGGAAACGAGCGCCGGCGGACGATCTTTGAACCAGGTGAGGCTTGCGATCCTGACCCTGAGCTTCGACCGGGACCTTTCGGCGCTCGACCCCACACAGCGCCGCCAGGTCGAGGACGCGCGCGCCGCGCTCACAAAATTCCGGGACTATCGCTCGAAGATCGCGGCGGCCGGCAGCACGGCACTCAGCTGCGCCTAGTCGATCTCGAACAGGATGTAGGCGTGGTCGCTCTCGGTGGAGGACGATGTGACCCGCTGCGACCAGTCGACGGAGACCTGCATCCCGTCGAACACCGCCCCGTCGATCGCGCGGACTTTGCCGCTCGTCGAGACGTGGGTCCCCGCCTCGGTGTAGGCCTTGGACGCGCCGCCAAACGTCTTCCACAGGGTCGAATTGAAATCGCCGACCATGATCGATCGAATGCCGCCACGCGCCTCGATGAAGTCGCCGGCATCCTTGAGCGCGGTCTTGAACGTCATGGCGCAGGGCGACGGGTGGCAGATGAACAGTCCGAACGCGTCCGTCCCGCCGACCTTCCCGAGACTGAGATGCGCGACCTTGCGCGTCCCGCCGCCGAGGGGAACGTCGCCCAGGATCTTCAGCGTTCCTTCCGCACCCAAGCCGAACTCGGTGGAAAGCAGCACTCCGAAATGCTCGTTATTGCCGCCGCCGGCGTTGACGGCATTGCTGAGATAAGCCTTCTTCGTCTTGTCCTTGACCGCCTTGAGGACCGCGCCCGCATTGCTCGTCAGCTCGACGAACACGGCGATGTCCGGCTCGTGGCGATCGAGCCGCCGCGCGATGTCGTCGGTCCGGTCCTCGTAATTGCTGGACGTCGGCCCGAAATATTTGAGGTTCCAGAACATCAGTCTCATCGCCGGTCCCCTTGTTCCTAATGGTCGAGCGCGGCCCAGGTGCTTCCGCCCACGACGCCGTCCGAGACAAGGCGGTGCTTCTGCTGGAAGGCGATCACCGCGCGCAGGGTGCCGGGACCGAACTTGCCGTCGGCAGCGATGTTGAGGGCGCGCTGCAGCGCCTCGACCGGAGCGCCGCGGTCGCCGGCCTTGAGGACAGGATGCGGATTGGCGACGCGCGGCCCCCCGGCCGAGTGGAAGGCATAAGCGGCCGCAAGCTTCTCGTCGTACCGGTTCTGCTTGTAGCCCGGCCCGTTGTAGCCCTTGGCGAAGGCCTTCCAGTCCAGCGCGCAAAGGTGGCGGTCGAGCCTCGCGCTCTTCACGAAGCTGACGAAGGCCCTGAGCTGCTGGGGCTCGCCCGCGACCATCTCCTCGACGAACGCCTCGACATCGTCGAACCCGGCCGACTTGCAATTGTCGCCCATGATCTGGAAGGCCCCCCAGCTCGCCGAGCGGAGCGCGGCCTTGCGGTCGAGCCTGATGGCGCGCTCGAGCCGGTCGTACTCGCCAGGGCCGCCGCGGTACCCGCCGGCCGTCCGGCACGAAATGTCGCTGTTCGAGGCGTCGAATCGGCCCCCGGTCAGGCGCGAGAAGTAATGTCGCTCGAACAGCAGCTTCGGCCTGCCGTCGGCGTAGAATCCGCCTCGGCTTTCGACGTCGATGACCGAGCGGACGGCGGCGATGTCGCAGCCGATGGAGCGTGCCGCCTCCTCGATCGAGCGATCGTCCATGCGGGTCGCCGGCCCGGAGAATTGAAGTCCCATTTGGAAACGCCTCCCCAAAAAGAGACGAGCGCGGATCAGAGCAGCCGAGGAGGTGCTGTGGACGCCCAAGCGCCCATGCGGATAACCTCCGTGGCGATTGACCTGGAAACCGGACGGGATCGCCGGATTCCACCGAGCAGGCCGAAGCCCGTTGCCGGGCGCGCCTTCGAAAACAGCCTTAACCGTCACGAACCGGCGTCAACAGCTATCCGAAGATAAGTGCGTCGCGGTCCGATACGTCCGGCTCGCGAACATCGGAGCTCTGCCGGATCACGATGAGCAGCAGGACAAGGATGATGATCAGCAGCGCGATCGCCGCCCTCAGGCCACGCGCTAATGCCCAAGGCTGAATGAGAATCGATTGCCGCAAGTGTCGGCAACTATTTCAAAATGCGGACACTAACTCAAAAAACTAAGTCGCCGTGGATCAGGCTGAGGCTTCCATCGAGTCTGATGACGAGGTCAGCGATGCCGTCACCGTTGGTATCGGCTTCGAGGAAGGTATTGCCGCTGATCTCCTCGTAACGGAGTTCGCCGGCAGTTCCCGTGAACGCCCCGGTCCCGAGGAATCCGAACGCCTGGTCGCCATCGAGGGCGGTGTTCGCATCAACAAGGTCGAGACGGATGATGTCCCCTTCGGCTTGGACGAAGTCGTGGATGATGTCCGCAGTGCCGGTCGTTGCTCCGGTATCCCCGTCGCGGAACACGAAGCTGTCGTTGCCGATGCCACCAACGAGCTGGTCACGGCCAATACCGCCTTCAAGCCAGTCACTGCCGCCATTGCCGAACAGCCGGTCGTCACCGGCAAGGCCATAAAGCTTGTTGTCCGCTTCATTGCCGGTGATCGTGTTGGAGAGATCGTTGCCTCTACCATCGATCGCTGAAGCGCCCGTCAGGGTCAGGTTCTCGATATTGGCTCTGAGCATATGGCTGATCGAGGCCATGACCCGGTCACTACCCTCGCCGGCATATTCATAGGCATAATCGGTAGTGTCGCTGACCGTGTAGCTGTCGTCTCCGGTCCCGCCGTACATGCGATCGACGCCCGCGCCGCCATTGAGTGTGTCGTTGCCAGCTCCGCCGACCAGACGGTCATCGCCGCCAAGACCCGTAAGCTTGTTTGCACCACTGTTGCCGGTGAGGCTGTTGGCAAGATCGTTGCCGGTCCCAGCGATACTCGCCGTCCCTAGCAGGACCAGGTTCTCGACATTGGCCCGCAGAGCGATGGTCACCGTCGAACGGATCACGTCCGTCCCTTCACCAACGTTCTCGTAGGCATAGTCGGTCGTGTCCGTGACCATGTAGGTGTCGTTGCCAGCGCCGCCGTACATGCGATCCAGACCCGCGCCGCCATTGAGCGTATCATTGCCAGCTCCGCCGATCAGACGATCATCGCCGCCAAGACCGGTGAGCCTATTTGCGCCGCTGTTGCCGGTGAGGCCGTTGGCAAGCTCGTTGCCGGTCCCCGTCAGGTTGCCCGAGCCGACGATCACCAAGTTTTCGACATTGGCCCTCAGAGTCAGGTTGACCGATGAGCGCGCCGTATCCACCCCTTCGGCTAGGTTCTCGTAAGCGTAATCGGTCGTGTCGCTGACAAGGTAGGTGTCGTTGCCAGCACCGCCGTAGAGCCGGTCCACACCCCCACCACCGTCCATCGTGTCGTTGCCGAGTCCACCGTACAATCGGTTCGCGGCCGAGTTACCGGTGATGAGATTTTGGAGACTGTTTCCGAATCCGTTGATGTCCGTGGTGCCCACGAGGAGCAGCCCTTCAACGTTAGCATAGCCGGAAAGGTCAAGGCTGAAGGCGCACTGGATGTAATCGGAACCTTCACCCAGGAGTTCAATCACAATATCCGAAGGAGAATCGACAACGTAAGTGTCGTCCCCCAGACCGCCAGCCAGACTATCGGTTCCCGCGCCCCCATCGAGCCAGTCAGCGCCACTGCCGCCGATCAGCGCGTCGGCACCGGCGAATCCGAACAGGCGGCAATCAGCCATAGAAGCAACGAGCCGATCATCGAACGGACTGCCAAAGGCGCCAGTGAGGCTTATTAGCTGGTCGACGCCAATGCCGGCGAGGTCACCTGCATCCAGCGATCTGGCTGACTCCGCACCCAGGTCGACTTCAACGCCTGCAGCCGCGGACGTATAATCAGCTATTCCATTCTGAAGCCCATCATCACCGCTGCCGCCGACGAGCCGGTTGGTACCGCTCCCGCCATCGAGAGAGTCATCGCCCTCACCACCCCTAAGGAGGTCATTGCCCTCGTCCCCGAGAAGCCTGTCATTGCCCTCGCCGCCTGAGAGCGAATCATTGCCGGCATTACCGAAAATAAGGTCGGAACCCCCTCCACCGGAAATTGCGTTATTCGCGAAGTTTCCAATTGCGATATCGTCTCCGGAGCCACACGCCAGGTTCTCGATCACGCAATCAAATGCGATGCCGAGGTTCGATGTAACCTCACTGTTTACAAATGCCGTTGTTGAATAGGCGCCGGGCGTCAGATCGATCCTGCAATCGAGCGTGAAGTCGGAAAGGTCGATCGTGTCCGTCCCGCCGGCGTCCCAGATCGCCTGGATGAATGGCTCGTCACTGGCGAAAACGTACGTCGTGTCTTCGGCGTGGAAAGCCGTGTTTGCGCCATAGAGGAACTGGATAGCGGCAATGTCGTAGACCATCGGTCCGTGGACTAGATATTCGGTTTGCTGCGTCTCGGGGTTGTACCACCAAGCGTTCGCCGGGTCGGTGTAAGACATGACGGTATAGCGGCGATCGTCGAGGCCCTCTGGCACTGCATAGGAGCCGTCGAAGGAGTGATCGAGGCCGAGTGCGTGGCCGATCTCATGAAGAGTTGCATAGAAGTTGTAGGTGCCGGACGCGAAGCTTTCGCCCATGTACCTGGTGTGTACCCAGATATCGCCGGCAACAGGCGACCAGCCTGGATAGTTTGCATATCCCCACCATTCTCCGACAGCCTCGCTGAACGCGATGCGGATGTCCCCGACCGAGCCAGAGGTGTCCTCATTGACCGGAAGGAAGTTGACGTTGGCAACGTTGCTCCAAGCCTGGAACGCCTGCAAAATCTGATCGCGCTGCCCTTCCGTGACGCCGCCATGCGCGACCACTATTTCCCCCGAATAGGAGAAGAGTGCGTCGGCACCCCCCAACCATGGGAAGCTTACAGTCAGGTTCGTTGTTGAACCCGCTTCATGTGCCCACTCGTAGCCGACCAAGACACCGTCGATGGCCGGATTGCCACTGAAACCGACGTAGGTTGCAGCGCTACCTTGGTCATACTGGGGCATTTGAACGCTTCCCTCGAACGCGGACGCTTATGGTCCTCACAATATGAAATCCCCTGCTCCGAGAATTTGTGCGCCATCGAGTCTGATCACGAGGTCAGCGATGCTGTCACCGTTGGGAGATTATTGTCCGAGGCGAAGAATGCAGACTTCGAACCGCTGAAGTAAATGCCCCCCTATCAAGCGTCCGCGCGACTCGAAACGATGTCCGAATTGTTTACCTTTTGTTAAACCAAGTCAAACCAAGGATCCCCATCCATTTGAATCAAATGGGGTTTCCAGTGAAAAGTCACACGACGGGTTGATGTCGGCCTTACGGCTTTGTCGAAGCTTTCGGCCTTTGCCGCATCCTGTGCTTCGAGCTTTACCCAATCCAGCCGTTCATTCGCGGCCTCGGCGACGGAGCCATTTTCTTTGTATGAGAATCGCGTCGCACCAGCGGCTTGGCAGACGCAATTGGGAACGCCAGGCCAGCTCTTGCCGTTGAAACGACCGAAAGAGGGCCTTCCGCCCGATCAGCGAGAGAATGGAAACGAATTTCGACAGCTTCTTCCAGGCTGGTTTCGAGTGCTCGTCGCATCGCCGTCCGGACGGACTTCGGCTCGACCTGATCAAGGCCACCGGTCACGACCGGCATGTCTTCAGGGACTATCGGCAGCTTAAGAATCTCGGGTTTCGCACGCTTCGAGACGGCCTACGCTGGCACTTGATCGAGAAGGCGCCAGGCAAATTCGATTGGTCGAGCTGGATGCCGGCGCTCGAGGCGGCCGAGCAGGTGGGTGTCCAGGTCATCTGGGACCTTTTTCACTACGGCTCGCCCGATCACGTCGATCTAGGTGGCGAGGACTTCGCCGAGCGGTTCGCGGATTTCGCGGTCGCGGCGTTGGAGGTCCAGCAATCGGTCAGTGACCGACCGCCTATCATCTGCCCCCTGAACGAGATTTCCTTCATCTGCTGGGCAGTCAGCACGGAATACTTCCCTCCAGTGGGCCCGAAAAAGCGGGGCTGGCTGAAGCGGCGGCTAGTGAAGACAGGCATCACCGCGGCCAAAGCGATCCGCCAGCGCTGGCCAGACGCGACGATCGTGTGGGCCGAGCCGTTGGTCCACGTCGCGCCGCACAGCCAAGAGCATCAAGAGATCTCAACCGCGGAGGAATACCGGCAGGAGCAGTTCCAGTCGTACGACTGGATAACTGGCCGGGCCGAGCCTGATCTCGGAGGGGATCCATCATTCGTCGATGTGATCGGCCTCAACTTCTACCCGCACAACCAATGGTATTACGAAGGCCCGACGATTCCGATGGGACACCACGAGTACCGCCCGCTTGCGGACATGCTCATCGAGGTCACGGAGCGTTATGGAAAGCCGATTTTCCTTTCTGAAACAGGAGCGGAAGGCACCGGCAAACCGTCCTGGCTTCACTACGTCTGCAACGAAGTACGCGAGGCAATGGACCGTGGCGCCGACATCCGGGGCATCTGCTGGTACCCGATTACAGCCTACCCCGGCTGGGACAACGCCCGACATGCGGAGACAGGCCTTCTGTCGTCGGTCGTTGCCGACGGGTCGCGCCACGTAGACGACAGGCTTCTTGAGGAGTTTGAAGTGCAACGCGCGCTTTTCGAAGAAGCGCCGCAATCAGATGTGCATCTCGCGCGGCTCGGCTAGCTCCTCAACCCACTTCGCGGCATATCTGCGAACCTCCTCCAACTGCACCCGCCCCAAAGGTGACCGTAGCCGTCGGGCTTTTCCGGCTGATCGAGCAGCTTCTGCCATCGGCGGAGCTCGTCTATATAAGGATCGCAAGGGACCCGCTCGAACAAGCATCGCACCGGTCCTTTCGCTCGTTGACGAGGAAAGAACTCCCGCCCTCAATGGTTGTTCAGGCGATCAGGTGACAGGCGCGGGCCGGGAGCCGTTCGACGGGGTACCCACGTGCGGCCATCCGTCACGCCACTCGATGCGGTCGATCAGCAGGATTCGACGGCTGTTGATCTCGTCCTCCTGCCGTTGCCGAGGACGGTTCACGTCTATCGCGTGGTAGACGATCCAGACGTCGCCGGCTTTGTCGGTGACCACCGAGTTGTGACCCGGAGCAAGCCATTGCTCACTCTTGAACAGCATCAGGCTGTGGGGCACGCCCTTCGCTTCTTCCAGCGTCTCGAACGGCCCCGTCGGATCGCGCGAGCGGGCGACCATCACTCCATATTCGGCGTGTGGACCGCAGCAATTGTCGCCCGAATAGAAGAGGTAATAGAAATCGTCGTGGTGAATGACCCAGGCGGCCTCGACGAGTCTCGGAAAGGCTCCTTTTACCGGATTGGGCCAGATCAGATCGACTGGTGAACTTCCCGACGCGAACGACATCCGGTCCTCCGCCAGCTCCTGCACCTTGATCGGCTGGAACCCGGATCCCCAATAGAGGTAGCGCTTGCCCGATACGGGATCGTCGAACGCCATCGGATCGATGAACTCGAAGCCGATTCCCAGCAGCAGCGGCAGGCCCATATCCTCGAAAGGACCTTGAGGACGTTTCGAGGTTGCGATCGCCAGGCAATGGCCTCGCTCCGGCTCGTGACAAACGTCCGGTGTCGCTGAATAGTACATGATGTACTTCGTGCCGTCGTAGATGATGCTCGGCGCCCAGAAATCCTGCGTCGTCTGCGCCCAGGCCGGCTTCACGGGAAGAGCGTCCCCGAGATGATCCCAGTGCACGAGGTCGGCCGAGCGAGCGAGCTGGATGTTCACCCAGTGATCGTCGCGGAGCGTCTGCGTTGCATAGGCATAATAGAAGCCGTCAGGCGCCTGGATGACCGCTGGATCCGGGAAGTCCGAATCCAGGACTGGATTGACGTAGGTGCTGTAGGCCAGCGGAGGGAAAGCCGTGCTCATCGATCAGTCGAAAATGTCAGCGGGAGACTCGATAGAACTACGCACGAAGCCGGGAAAGGGGGCCAAAAGGAACGAAGCGGCCAGGCGTTTGCCCGACCGCTCCGGCGAGGCGCGTTCGTGTCTGGGAAGACCACCCCGCCCCTGATGAACGTACGGTTGTTTACCGGGGTTCACGGCGTCCCGCGAAGGGACATGGTGAATTGTCAGCCGTCGATCGCAGCCATCAACGTCGCATTGCCGCCCGCGGCGGTCGTATCGATGCAGGTGACGCGTTCGGTAGCGAAGCGCGCGACATAATGCGGTCCACCGGCCTTCGGCCCGGTTCCCGACAGTCCCTCGCCTCCGAATGGCTGGCTTTCGACCACGGCACCAATCTGGTTGCGATTGACGTAGAAATTGCCGACGCGGGCATGCTCCTCGACATAATCGCGGACGCTGTCGATGCGGCTCTGAAGCCCCAGCGTCAGACCATAGCCGGTCGTATTGATAGCCTCGACGACTGTGTCGAGCTCATCGCCGGCAAAGCGGACGACGTGAAGAATCGCGCCAAAATTCTCCTGATTCAATTGGCTTAACGAGTCTATTTCAAAGAATGCGGGAGCAACGAAGCAGCCGTTCTCGGCTTCCTTCGGCTGCTTCAGGCGGCAGATCTTCTTCGCATTCTTGTCGAGCCACTCGAGGTGGTCATCGAGCACTTTCTTTGCCGCCTCGTCGATGACCGGGCCGACGTCGGTCTTAAGGTCACTTGGGTCGCCGACCGTCAACGCTTCCATTGCGCCGGAGATCATCGCGATCATCCCGTCGGCAACATCTTCCTGGACGAACAGGACTCGAAGGGCCGAACAACGCTGGCCGGCGCTCTGAAAAGCCGAGGAAATGACATCGCGAGCCACCTGCTCGGGCAGTGCCGAACTGTCGACGATCATCGCATTCTGTCCGCCGGTCTCGGCGACGAACGGGATGATCGGCCCATCGCGCTCAGCCAGGGTGCGGTTGATCATCCGCGCAGTCTCCGTCGAGCCGGTAAAGACGACGCCCGAAAGCATCGGATGGGCAGTCAGCGTGCCGCCGACGACCCTGCCGGAGCCGGGTGCGAGCTGGACAATATCCTTGGGAATGCCCGCCTGATGCATCAACTCGACCGCCAATGCGGCAATGAGCGGGGTTTGCCCGGCCGGCTTCGCTATGACTGCATTGCCGGCCGCCAGCGGCGCAGACACCAAACCGGTGAAGATGGCGAGCGGGAAATTCCACGGCGAAATCGCCGCGATCACACCGCGGCCGTGCAGGCGCAGCTCATTCTGCTCCCCCGTGGGGCCCGGAAGCGGAAGCGGTTTCGTGAACTGGCGACGGGCTTCCGATGCGTAGAAGCGCAGGAAGTCGACCGCCTCGCGCACTTCAAGCACACCATCGATCAGCGTCTTCCCCGCTTCGCGAGTGCAGAGCGAGAAGAATTGCTCGGCGTGCTCCTCATAGAGGTCCGCCGTGCGTTCGAGCAGCCGAGCGCGCTTCTCGCCGCCGAGCGAATCCCAAGCGACCTGGGCAGCGTGCCCCGCACGGACCATTTGGTCGACCTCAGCAGCTGTCGCTTCAAACGTCGTTCCGACCTTGATCCTGTGATCGTGAGGCGAGACGATCGGCCTTCCTTCGCCCTTTCCGAGACCCGGCTTCGCGGTCCAACTGCGCTCTTCGAGCACCTTTAGTCGCTGCATCAAGGGTTCGCGCACCAATGGATCGGCGAGGTCTACACCAGTGCTGTTTCGACGGGCGGGTCCAAAGAGGTCGCTCGGCAGCATGATCTTCGGATTGCGCTTGGGTTGGAGAGCTTCAAGATCCGCAACCGGATCCCGCACCAGTTCGTCGAGACTGACTTGCTCATCGGCTATGCGGTTCACGAAGGAAGAATTGGCGCCGTTCTCGAGGAGACGGCGGACGAGGTAGGCGAGGAGCTCCTTATGACTGCCGACGGGTGCGTAGATGCGTACGGGCGTCTGCGGCTCGCCAATGGCTTTCTCGAGCCTGGCGACCTCCTCGTACAGGCCCTCGCCCATGCCATGCAGGCGCTGGAACTCAAACGGCGCCTTCCCGGCCAGCGCCTTGATTGCGGCGATCGTGTTCGCATTGTGCGTGGCGAAGGCGGGATAGATGGCATCGGCCGCAGCCAGCAGAACCTTTGCTGAAGCGAGGTAGGAAACGTCGGTAGCGATCTTGCGGGTGAAGACCGGGTAATCCGACAATCCCGCGACCTGGGCCGCCTTGATCTCGGTGTCCCAGTAAGCGCCCTTGACCAGTCGGACCATCAGCTTGCGGCCATGCGCACGCGCCGCGCCCACGACCCATTCGCAAAGCGGAACCGAGCGCTTTTGATAGGCCTGGACAGCAATGCCGAGCCCGCCCCAGCCGTTGGCGAACAGGCTGTCCTCGCCGAGCAAGGCCTCGAGCAGGTCCATCTGGAGTTCGAGACGGTCGGCCTCCTCGGCGTCGATCGTCAGGTGGACGTCGGCTGCGCTGGCCTTTGCCGCGAGTTCGAGGAGGATTGGGTAAATGTAGGCCTTCGCCTCGTCCGCATGGCTCCACTCGTATCGGGGATGGAGCGCCGACAGCTTGACCGAGATGCCGGGCGACTTCGCGAAGCCGCCCTTCGCTTCCTTGGCGATGCGGTCGAGGGCATTGCGATAAGCCTCCGCGTAGCGCTCCGCGTCCCCGATCGTGCGCGCTGCCTCGCCCAGCATGTCGAAGCTGTGGCTTAGCCCTTGGTCGCGTTCCGGTTTGGCGCGGCGAAGCGCCTCGTCGATGTTGCGGCCGAACACGAAGTTGCGGCCGAGAATCTTCATCGCTTCGCGGACGGCGGTTCGAACGACGGGCTCGCCCAATCGGCCGACCGCGCGGCCAAGAGCGGCCTTCCAGTTGTCGGAGCGATCCTGAGCGCCCTCAAGCACCTTGCCGGTGAGAAGGAGGGAGAAAGTCGCCGCGTTCACGAAAGACGAGTCCGACTGACCGAGCTTTTCCGCCCAGTCCGGTCCGGCGAGCTTGTCGGCGATCAGTTCGTCGGCAGTGTGCGAGTCTGGAATTCGAAGAAGCGCCTCGGCGAGGCACATCATCGCGATGCCCTCGTCGCTTCCGAGGTCGTAAGCCTGAAGGAATGCGTCCAGACCAGACGGCTTGTGCGCCCGAACGCCCTTCACCAGCGCCCGGGCAGTCGCATTGGCCTCGCCAAGCGCGGCCGGGTTCAGGCGAGCCTGCGCGATCCGCTCATTGACGACGCTTTCTTCCTCGGCGCGGTAGGCAAGCCTCAGCTCTGTGCGATCGATCTGCGCCATCGGTGGCGCGGACTTCAGGCCAGCTGCCCGTGGCAATGCTTGAACTTTTTGCCCGAGCCGCACGGGCACGGCGAGTTGCGGCTGAGCGGCGGAGCCATCGTTTCGCCATTCTCACCCGCGGGAAGCTGCGGCTGGGGGATGTTGAGCGACGAAATCCCGAGGCTCGAGAGTAATGAGCCGGCGCCGAGATCTATGTCGGCCGTATCGTCTTCACCCGACAACGGATCGATGTGCTGAGTGATGAAATCGGGCAGCTCGAGCGGCGGCGGCTCCTGGAACTGGACCTGCGCGCGCATCAGCACGCGGGTCACTTCCTCACGGATCGAGATCAAAAGGCGCTCGAACAGTAGGAAGGCTTCCTGCTTATATTCGTCGATCGGCTTCTTCTGGGCGTAGCTGCGCAGGTGGATGACCGCACGCAGCGCATCCAGCGTCGCGAGATGCTCTTTCCAGTGGTGGTCCAGAGTCTGGAGGAGAATGTTCTTCTCGACCTGGCTCCAGCGCTCAGGCTCGATCTCGGCGACCTTGGCGTCCATCGCCTCGTCGGCGAGTTTTTGGAGCCGCTCGACGATGGTCTCTTGCTCGACCGCTTCTTCCTCGAGCCATGCATCGATCGGTGGCTGGAGACCGAAAATCAGGTCCACGCTCTCCTTGAGGCCGGCAACGTCCCACTGCTCCGGATAGGTACCCGGCGGACAGTGCGCAGTGACGAGCGAGACTGCCGTCTCCGCGCGCATGTCGGCAACGACATCGTTGACCGTCTCGGCGTCCATGATGTCGGAGCGCTGCTCGTAGATAACCTTGCGCTGGTCGTTCATCACGTCGTCGAATTCGACGACCTGCTTGCGGATGTCGTAGTTGCGCGCCTCGACCTTCTTCTGGGCGGTCTCGATCGCTTTTGAGATCCATGGACTGACGATCGCTTCGCCGTCCTCGAGGTTCTTGTTCATCAGGCGCGCGAACATGGTCTGCGGGCCGAAGATGCGCAGGAGGTCGTCGTCCAGGCTCAGGTAGAAGCGCGAGAGACCCGGGTCGCCCTGACGGCCTGAACGGCCGCGAAGCTGGTTGTCGATGCGTCGACTCTCGTGCCGCTCCGTGCCGAGAACGAACAGACCGCCATTGTCGAGCGCGCGCTGCTTCTCGTCCTGGATCTCCACGCGGATCTTCTCGGCCTTCGCCTCATATTCCGGGGTTCCCATCAAAAGATCGGCGAACTCGTCCTGCATTCGGAATTCGAGATTGCCGCCAAGCTGGATGTCCGTGCCGCGTCCGGCCATGTTGGTGGCGATAGTGACCGCACCCAGACGGCCCGCCTGAGCGACGATGTGCGCCTCGCTTTCGTGAAAGCGGGCGTTCAGGACCGAGTGCTTGATGCCTTCGCGCTCAAGGAATTCCGAGAGCATCTCAGACTTTTCGATCGAGACCGTCCCGACCAGAACCGGCTGGCCGATCTCCTGCCGATGCTTGATCTCCTTCGCGATGGCCGCAAACTTGTCGGTAATGTTCTTGTAGAACTCATCGTCCTCGTCGAGGCGCTTCACCGGCACGTTGGTCGGAATGGAAACGACGTTCATCCGGTAAATGTCGAAGAATTCCGGCGCCTCGGTCATCGCCGTGCCGGTCATCCCCGACAGCTTCGGATACATGCGGAAGTAGTTCTGGAAGGTGATCGAGGCGAGCGTCTGGTTCTCGGCCTCGATTGTAACGCCTTCCTTGGCCTCGACGGCCTGGTGAAGACCGTCGGACCACCGGCGCCCGTCCATCATTCGGCCGGTGAATTCGTCGATGATGACGACTTTCCCGTCCTTCACGATATAGTCGATGTCGCGCTTGAACATCACGATCGCCTTGAGCGCCTGGTTCAAGTGGTGAACGACCTGCGTGTTGGCGATGTCGTAGAGGTTGCGCCCCTCGATCAGACCCGCTTCCTCGAGCATTCGCTCGGCCTTTTCGGTGCCTTCCTCGGTCAGGACGACGCTCTTCTGCTTCTCGTCCTTCTCGTAATCCTCGGCGACCAAGCTCTTCACGATCTTGTCGACCGAGACGTAGAGCTCGGACTTGTCGTCGGTCGGGCCCGAGATGATCAGCGGAGTGCGGGCTTCGTCGATGAGGATGGAGTCCACCTCGTCGACAATCGCGAAGTTGAACGGTCGCTGGACCAT